>JAGRAT010000022.1 GCA_020434495.1 Bdellovibrionales bacterium
ACGCCTTTGGGAACTAAAAATCGATCATCACATTGTTGTCGAAGATAACTCTTCAAATTGGACTCGGCTTGTTGTCGAGCAGCTTCCTTTGAAGCGGCTTTTCCGTCCCAAGGAGAACAAGCTTCATGCGGTATATCGCATGCCGCGTAGGGGACTGGACATCCTTCACATGAATTTGGATCTCTCCCTGGAGGGGCAGCAAGGGTAACGCTAGACAATACAAAAAGAACGAGTATGCCTTCTGACAATAAGAGATGTTTCATGAGGCCATTCCATCAAAAGATAAGCAGTGAATACCTAGCTGTTAAGGCTAACGCAAACACAAAGATTAAAGAAGCAAGAATTAAAGCACCCATCGAATAATGCGATTTAAATACGCAAGGATTTATGGCTAATGAGATTGCCCTTTTGCATAGCCTTGAACGTGACCATATCGGTTTGCTTCTCAGTTCAGTACAAGGGAACGGATAAGTTCACGTTCAAGCTCATGCAAAAGGGGACTTAGGGATTTCACTTTTTGCGGAATTTTGCCCCTAATTGAGCTCTGACTTCTTTACCACCAATGGCGTGTTCATTGGTCGTATCGCGGACAGTCTCCAGAGGCGCCAAATGAGATCTTGGTCTAGCTGCACAGACCCGGAAAGGATTTTTCTGCCGTCAAAGCTGTAGATGGGCTGTGAGAGTTCCATCCCGGGTTCCAGATTATCGAGTGCAATTTTCTCTTCGTCCTTATCAGGAACGTATGCTTCTGTTTCCCGAGCGCGGCTCATACACTCCGGATTGTCTCTTGCGATAGATCGAATGAGGAATGTTTTGGGCATATGCACTAGCGCTTCAGAGAGAAATTTCATCATTGAAGCAGCTGCTAGCGGATGGATAAAGTCGAGTTTTCCCTGTGTTGCCGATCGGATCAAAACGTATGCTGCACGAGGGTTCCAAAATCCCATCTCGAAACAGATGCGATCAATGAGCTCTGCTGCGGTGAGCAAAGAGGCGGAGAGGGCCTCGAGTGAGTCGTCTGGGCGTTCTTCCTGTCCGATGTAGCGAGCCATATTTGTAATAGTCTTCGCTACCTTCGGCTTATTGAGCTCCCCAATAAGGTAAAGGGAGCTATCTTTCAATTTGCTCGCGAGATCGGTTCGCTCAGACTCTGGGCTTACGAGGTAGTTCCGCTGTAGTAATCGCTCAGACTTCTTGTTGAAGCCTGTAGGAAAGAGCAGAGCCGCATCTCTGCAACAGCTCCGGAGCTCTTCGGGTAGAGCCAGCGCTTTATGGAAAGCATCGCAGATGAACGCGGTTCGGCACATATGTTCGCGCACCCAACGGGAAGACTGGGTGTATACCGTCTGAATTTCTTGCTTCAACGAGGTCTCGATTGGAAGCAGTCCCATACTGGCAAGATCTTCCAGGGTAAGACGGTTTTTGAGACGTGTACCGCCGAAATCATCTTGCTGAACCTGGGAGAGTTGGCTGAAAACAAGGGTTCGAATGTCTCTATCGGTAAGGGAGATCTCTTCGGTTTCAAGTGGTTGAAGTTCATCAAGTTCACGAAGAGGATCTGCGGACCTCTTCGCTGGAAGTGGCTCCACCTTTGGGTAGTGCTGACAGATATAGCTCAGAGCCTCTATGCCTTCACCTCTGAGGAATGGAGTGTTTAGTGAAACGACGAGAGTAAAGAATCGCTGAAGTGCTCTTTCGAGACTCTTTGCATCAGAACCTATGAAAAATACAGGAACTGAGGCGAGTTCTTTTTGAGCAACAAGTGTTTTGGCAAATTCGATAGCGAGATCTTCATCTTCTCCACAATCAGCCAAGAGAATTGGTTTTCGATGGTGTGGGGCCTTGGCGGTTGCTTCTGAAATTGAAGAGCAGACCTCCGTGGAATAGCCCTCCTTCATCAAGGATTCGCGAAATCCCTCGGGACATCGTTCAAGAGACGGAACAATCAAGATGTGAAAATCTTTTGGTTTGCTCAAGGGACTCCTCGCCAGTCGTTGCTTTCCCACCTGAGTATCTGCGCAGTGCAATAAGCCAGTGCAATAAAATCGTCTCAGAGACCCCTACGCTCAAGGTCTCGGATCTCAAATGAGAGTATCTCGTAGTCGATGCCTCACAAAAGATCTTTCCTTATCTTCATTTCGTATTACCATTCACGAGAATCTCTCATAGATTCAGGGAGATCCATAAATTAACCACGGGGAGGTGTTTGTTGAAGATTTTAAGAAGTTCGCACAGAAAAGCGAGTGGAATAGCCCTCTGCCTATTGCCACTGGACGGGAAGGGGGAGGTGAAGTCTAAGCTGCCAGCCCATATTGCGCAGGAGCAAAGAACGCTTGGGGAGCTACTCGAATTTGATGTGAGACACGAGGTGAAAAGGAGAAAAGGAAGCGCTGCTCTGGACGCCACACTTTTTCTTCCCCATCCTGGACAATCAAAGTTGCAAGCGGTTGTTGTTGGATTCTTTGACGGAGAACCTTCTGGAAAGCTTCTTCGAGCCATGGGCGCTGCGGCGCAGAAAGCTTGTCGGCAATTTGGAACTCAAGAAATTTTTGTGTTTCAGTCTGTTTTTTCTATTGCTCCAGAGAAAGATGCAAAACTGCTGCTCGAGTCGGTTCTCCTTTCCGATTATCGTTTTGAACAATATAAGTCGAAAAAATCAACTTCAGAGCGAAGAATCGCTTTTTCGGTGTCTTTTGATGATTCAAAAAAATTGGATGTATCTTCTCTGAAGTCTGTTCCTGACATTGTAGCTGGTGTTTGTCTCGCGAGAGATCTCGTTAATACCCCGGCGATGGATCTCGCTCCCCGGCAGATTGGATCGGTGGCTAAGTCTATTGCGAGGAAAGCCGGAGTCACGGCGCGGGTCTTTGGTAAGGCCCAGCTCGTCCAAAAGAAGATGAATGGAATTCTCTCAGTTGGGATGGCGAGCGCTGAACCGCCGGCATTTGTCACGCTAAAGTACGATCCGAAGAAACGCATTTCCTCCTCAACGCCGGTGGTCGGGTTGATCGGCAAAGGGGTGACATTTGATTCCGGGGGACTCTCGATAAAGACCGGAGCAGGAATGGAGACCATGAAATGTGATATGGCCGGTGCAGCGGCCGTACTTGGTACCTTCCATGCGCTTGCGAGTCTCCAGCTGCCTATCAAGGTGCGTGGGTATATTCCAACTGCAGAGAATATGATCCAAGGAAACGCGTTACGGCCCGGTGATGTCATTCGTATGATGAGTGGAAAAACGGTTGAGGTGTTAAATACCGACGCTGAGGGGCGATTGATTCTCGCTGATGCGCTTCATTATGCTTCCAACGATGGGTGTGACATTCTAATTGATCTCGCCACGCTGACCGGTGCTTGTGTGGTTGCGCTCGGAGAGAAGTATTCAGCTGTCTACTCAAATGATTCTGAGCTTGGAGAGCAGATTCTCGAGGCGTCATCTCTCGCACACGAGGGGTGTTGGCCAATGCCGCTCGTTGAGGAATACAAGGAGAACTTGAAGAGCGATATCGCCGATATCAAAAATGTCGGGGCGAGAGGTGGAGGATCCATAACGGCTGCGCTGTTTTTACAGTACTTCGTGGGAGAGCAGGTAAAATGGGCGCATATGGATATCGCTGGTCCAGCATTCGCTTCCTCCGCGGATGGTCCGGTGCCAAAGGGTGGGACTGGCGTAGGAGTAAGAACGCTTCTTCATTATCTTGAGGGCCTTGTCTCGTAGTGAAGGGATGGCCCGGTAGGATCAGGGCTCTCCTTGCCATTTTAAAGACAGAAAAGGTAGATTACTGGCTCTTCATGCAGGGCAAAGTAGAGGCTTATGGACAAAGAATCTCATAGCTTAATCACCATCGAGACCGAAATGCAGCAGTCCTATATGGACTATGCGATGAGTGTAATTGTTGGACGAGCGCTGCCTGATGCTCGAGATGGTCTAAAGCCAGTTCAGCGTCGAATTCTCTATGCAATGCTTGGAGAGGGGCTCCTGTCGAATCGTAAGCATTCCAAGTGTGCCGGGGTTGTCGGAGAGGTTCTCAAAAAGTTTCACCCCCATGGGGATACCTCCGTTTATGACGCCCTGGTTCGACTCGCTCAACCATGGAGCTTGCGTTATCCACTTGTCGATGGGCAAGGGAACTTCGGTTCCATTGATGGGGATCCTCCGGCTGCTTACCGGTATACGGAGAGCCGCATGGCAGCCATCTCTGCGCGTCTGCTTGATGATATCGACAAGGACACGGTGGACTTTGGTCCAAACTTCGATGATACCCACGAAGAACCTATAGTTTTGCCAGCGGGGTTTCCGAATCTCCTCGTTAATGGTGCTGATGGGATTGCCGTTGGTATGGCGACCCATATTCCTCCCCATAATTTGCGCGAGGTCGTTAATGGGGCTCTGGCGCTACTTGAAAATCCAAGTATCGCCACGATGGAGTTGATTGAGCATATTCCCGGACCAGATTTTCCAACTGGGGGTACTATCCTCGGAAGATCTGCGATTCTCTCGGCATATTCAAAGGGGCGCGGGATTATCAAACTTCGAGGCGAGGCCGAGACTGAAACGCTAAAGCGGGACGGGAAGGATGTGGAAGCTATTGTTATTACCGAAATTCCTTTCCAGGTGAATAAGGCATCGCTTGTAGAGAAGATAGGAGCCCTCATTAATGAGCGGGCCATAGAGGGAATTTCGAAGTTGCGTGACGAGTCCGACCGTAAGGGGATGAGGATCGTCATGGAGTTAAAGCGGGATGCGAGTCCGGAGATTATCCTTAACCAGTTGTACAAGTTGACTCCCCTCCAATCGAGCTTTGGGATTATCAATCTCGCAATTGTTGAGGGCCGACCTGTAGTATGTAGCCTGAAGCAGTTGTTGCAGTGTTTTCTCGATCACCGACGGGATGTTGTAACTCGCAGAGCTGTGTTTGAGCTTCGCAAGGCCGAAGATCGGATGCATATCCTCGAAGGTTTTCGGATCGCGCTCATTAATTTGGACCGTGTTATACAACTCATTCGTGCGGCAGATACTCCTTCTGTCGCGCGGCGGGAGTTGTGTTCGGAGTTCGAGCTTTCGACTATTCAAGCTCAGGCGATTCTGGAGCTACGTCTTCAGAAGCTCACTGGAATGGAGCGACTGGCTGTCGAGAAAGAGCATGCCGATTTGGCTGCCGAAATAGAGAAAATTCGAGCGCTTCTTGCTGATCAGAAGGCAATAGATGGAGTTATCGGTGATGAGCTGACAGCTATCCGAGATGAATTCGGTGACGATCGTCGTACCCGAATCATTGAGGATGAAGGTGAGATCGAGATGGAAGATCTCATCGAGGATGAGAAGATGGTGATCTCGGTTAGTCATCAGGGATACATCAAGCGAACCCCGGCGGCTGAGTACAAATCCCAGAAGCGTGGTGGGAAAGGAGTTACGGCAGTCTCTAGCAAGGATGAGGATTTCGTTGAGCATCTCTTTGTGGCTTCAACCCTTGCCCACCTATTCATATTCACTTCCCTTGGAAGATGTTTCGTAAAGCGTGTGTACATGATGCCCCAGGGGAGTCGAACGGCGCGTGGACGCGCCTTAGTCAATCTCCTGGATCTTCGACCGGGAGAGAAGGTCTCGGCAATTCGAGCCACGGCAGGTGTTGCTGAGGACCGCTTCATCGTGATGGCTACGAAGATGGGATACATCAAAAAGACGGATCTCATGAGCTTTGAGCGTGCGAATCGAAAGAGTGGTCTTACCGCCTGCACGCTGGCTGATGGTGATCAGCTTATCGGAGCTCGGATTACCCACGGTGATGACGATATCGTACTTGCGTCCAAATCTGGGATGGCGATTCGATTCCACGAAGATAACGTGCGGCCTATGGGACGGACGGCTCGAGGGGTTAAGGGGATTAACCTTGAGGGGGATGATGAAGTTGTCGGTATGGTGGTTGTTGCTGGGGCGACTGCTCGTGGTGATGCTGGTGTTGATGGTTCCGATGAGAACGAAGATGAGCGTCCGAGTGAGAATGCATCTCTTCTAACCGCTTGCGAGAATGGTTATGGAAAGCGAACTCGCTTAAGTGAATACCGCACCCAAAATCGAGGAGGAAAAGGGCTCATCGACATTCAGACAACCGATCGCAATGGCCCGGTTGTGAGTGTTAGTGCTGTAGAGGACGGCCAGGAAGTGATGGCTATCGCCTCTTCTGGTAAAATTGTCCGAATGGGAGTTGATGATATCTCGCTCATCGGACGAAATACCAAAGGTGTTCGGTTAGTGAATTTGGAGGAGGCGGAGAAGCTTTCCGCGATAGCTCCAATTCGCGAAAGTCGCGACTCAAACCATGAGAGTGATGATTCCAGCGGGGAGAACGGTGGCGAGTAAGCGAGGCGTCTCTATCGGAGTGCTCGGACTCGGTAATTGGGGGACAGCGCTTTCAGACCACTTAGCTCGAAACGGCCATCATGTAGTTTGTTGGGATAGGGATGCTGCGGTAATCCAATCAGTTCGGAATCACGGAAAGAACTCGCGATATCACAGCGAGTTTACGCTTCACGAGGATCTACAACCTGTTGATGATCCGGATACGGTGTTTCAGCAGCCGGTGCTCTTGCTCACCATTCCCTCGAAAGCGCTGGAAGAAGTCTTCAAATCACGAGAGATGCCACAAGATACCATGATTATCAGTGCGATTAAGGGGCTTGAGCCGCATACGTTGCTAACGCCCTTGCAGTTTATGCATAAGCGTTATCCGATGCATGAACGATTGGCGGTCTTTTCGGGTCCAAGTTTTTCTAGTGACGTCATTCGGCGTCGACCAGCTGGGGTTGTTGCTGCCTCTAGGGATGGTGTGGTTGCGCGGGAAGTTTCCGAGCTCTTCCGTGGTGACACGATGCGAGTGTATCTCTCTAGTGACCCGCTCGGTGTGGAGCTCGGCGGGATTCTCAAGAATGTTATTGCATTAGCAGTAGGTGTTTCAGACGGCCTCGATCTTGGAGACTCTGCCAGAGCCGCTCTGATCACTCGAGGGCTCGCGGAGATGACTCGACTTGCTGTTGCTATGGGGGCTCAGGAAAAAACTCTTTTCGGACTCTCTGGAATGGGGGACCTCATCATGACTGCCACCTGTGATCGGAGTAGAAATAGAACTGTTGGATTGCGACTCGGTCGGGGAGAGCCGCTTGAAGATATTCTGCGTACCCTTGGTTCAACCGCGGAAGCTGTTGGGACGACTCAACTGGTAATGCAACTTGCAGAGGAGCATCAAGTGGAGATGCCAATTGCTGAAGCCGCGAGTGCGATGCTTGCCGGGGAAGTTTCACCGAGTGATATGATTCAGCGTTTCATCTCTCGACCGACAAAATCTGAATTTTAAACAGAGTGAATTTTCATGTCTGTCAATTCCACCCGAATGACATCTAACCCAGCAGACGATACAGAGTGGGTTAGGCGGATTACCCGTAAATTTACAAAAGAGTTTGATGTCCCCGAGCAGGATTTTGAGGAGCTTGTAGGGATAGCATTGCTCGGGCTTGTTGAGGCGGGGGAGCGTTATGATCCAGAGAAGGGAGTTCCTTTTCGGTCGTACGCGTATTGCCGGGTACGAGGCGCTTTGCTTGATGGGATGAGCACCCTTGGTGGTTTGTCGCGTTCTGGTCATCGGAAGGCGAGGGCTCTTCGTGCTCTGACTGAATATCGCGAACAAGACGAGATTCAGAGACGAGAAGGTGCTAGTGCGGAAGTAAAGCTTGCTGAAGTTTTTGAACATGCAGCACAAGCTGCTCTTGTTCATCGATTGAGTCTTACCGCGGAAGACGGAGAAGAGATGCTTCAGTCTGAGGATGCCTCTCCTGAAGAGATCGTTGAAATGCGAGAGGTGTCGATTCGACTTCAAAAGGCGGTACGGGAGCTGCCGGAAACTGAGCGTCTCGTGGTAGAGGAGTATTACTTCAAGCAGAAGACTTTTGAGGAGATTGGTGCAGAAAGTGGAATGTCAAAGGGGTGGATTTCGAAAGTCCATAAGAAGGCGATGGCTCGCATGAAGGAGAGCCTCGTCGTGTTAGGCAGCAATGAAAATTGAAGCTTCCGTGATGGGCTTATCTTGAAGGTAGCGGGCGAATTTGCTGCTGTTGTTGTAATACTTCTCTGGTGATGGATTAGATGCTGATAAGATCGCTTTGCTCTCCTTTGTCGCTGACGTTGCCTTGCCGAGTAGTGGAATCTCTTTCCGTTCTTGAGAGTCCTCCCTCTCTTTCTCTTTAGCGTCATCACCGAAATTGTATCCGTTCGCTGCCGCGATACTCGAAAAATCAGTTGCTGTTCTGGAGCCAAAGCTGACAACGACGGCATCATCGTTCTTGAAAGCGGATTCTTGAGAAGTATTTTTTCGTTCTCGATCGTTTGAATACGCTCTGCTGGTATCGACCTCAAAAGAGCTGCTGACCGGCTGGATATTGCCGCTACCGCGCCTGTTGGCCTCGGCAAGCGAAAAACGAAAAATAGGCGCAACGTCCATTTCGAGGATGACCCTTTCCCAAGCTCGCGAGTAGGCGAGCATGTATTAAACTTCTGCACCTCCGTTAACGGCATTAATGCCGAAGGGCTTGAGTGTTTATTGAAAAATGGTGAATACTCGTAGGCGATGGCAATTCGTTTTTACAACTCTTTGTCCCGTACTGTGGAAGAATTTGTTCCCCTGAAAGAGGGAGAGGTAACTCTCTACTCGTGTGGACCTACCGTTTATAACTTTGCCCATATTGGAAATCTCCGCGCATTTCTCTTTAGTGATCTCTTAAAGCGATACCTTCGCTACCGTGGCTATCGAGTAGATCACGTCATGAATATCACTGATGTCGATGACAAGACTATTCGCGACTCTAAGGCTGCCGGTCAATCGCTCGGGGAGTTTACTGACTACTACCTAGCGGAATTTATCAAAGATCTCGATACGCTCAGTGTTGATAAAGCTGAGAGGATGCCGAGAGCCACCGAAGAAATTCCCGGAATGCTGGAAATGATCTCGCAGCTCATTGAATCCGGTCACGCCTATCAGGTTGAGAACGGGGATGTCTATTTTAAGGTTTCGAGTTTTCCCAGCTATGGCGAGCTCGTTCAGCTGGATGCCTCTACATTAAAAGCGAATGCTGGAGGGAGGTTGAATGCAGCAGATGAGTATGACAAAGAGAATGCTCAAGATTTCGCTCTTTGGAAGGCGTACTCGAAAGATGATGGGAATGTATGTTGGGATGCTCCGTTCGGGAAGGGGCGTCCTGGTTGGCACCTGGAATGCTCTGTCATGTCCACGAAGTACCTCGGTCAGCCATTCGACATTCATACCGGAGGGGTGGATCTCAAGTTTCCCCATCATACAAATGAAATTGCTCAGTCTGAATGTTGCGGGCCAAAGCCGTTTGTCCGTTATTGGCTTCACAACGAACATCTTATGGTAAACGGAAAGAAAATGAGTAAATCGGAGGGGAATTTCTATACACTCCGAGATCTCCTTCAAAAAGGATATGATCCGCGCCCTATCCGTTTGGAGCTCTTAAAAACTCATTACCGCCAGCAGTTAGACTTTCGAGAGGATAATCTTGAGGTAAACGCAAAAACGATTTCCCGGCTTGATGAGTGCAGCCGCCTTCTTCGGGGTGAGTCGAGTAGTGATGTCGATAAAGCTGGTTGGGATGATAAGCTACAGAAGTTCATCCATGATTTTGAAGTGGCTATGGATGAAGACCTCAATATCTCCGAGGGGCTGGCAGTTGTTTTGGGGTTTGTGAAGGAGGTGAATAAAGCTGCTCCGGAGTTGAGCGCTGCGCAGAAAACGAGTGCGCTCTTGGTGCTGGAGGGGTTTGATTCTGTTTTCGGGTTGTTGCGAGAAGAAGAGGACGTCCTCCTTGACGAAGAAATTCAGGAGCTTATTGAAAGGCGAGCTCGGGCTCGCAAGGAGAGGGATTTTGCACTTGCCGATAAAATTCGAGATGATTTGCTGGATCAGGGAATTGAGTTAAAAGATACTCCAGAAGGGGTAAAATTTCGGCGGTTCTAAAATAACTGCAAAAGAAGTTCCTTGGGGAAACCTCTTCATTGAAAATCTCCGTCAGGAAAGAGGCGGGTAATGCGTAGTAGAGTTGGTCATTATGCAGACAGCGGTAATTCATTCATCTGTTTTTAATTCATCTATGTTGAAAGACTACGCATCGCTTACCAAGCCTCGTATTGGCTTTATGGTGTTGGTCTCCACGAGCATTGGTTATTTTCTTGGAGCTGGCTCTCTTGAGCCATTTCCGAAGTTGCTCTTTACCTTGCTTGGCACCTTTCTCTGCGTGGCAGGATCCGCTGTTCTGAATAATTTTCTAGAGCGTGACTTCGATAAGAAGATGAAGCGAACCGCCGGACGAGCGCTTCCATCGGGAAGAATAACGCCAGCGAGCGCGCTTTCCTTTGGTACGACTCTAGTATTGTGTGGCACCATTATTTTGGTGGTGCAAGTCAACCTCCTTACCGGGTTTCTCGCGTTGCTTAGCGCATTTCTCTACGTGCTTGTTTATACTCCGTTGAAGCGAATTACTTGGTTAAACACGATGATCGGTGCTATCCCGGGGGCGTTGCCGCCGGTCGGGGGGTGGGCTGCAGCTACCGGTGATATTTCACTTGGAGCCCTCGCGCTCTTTCTCATTATGTTTATCTGGCAGCATCCGCATTTTTACTCCATCGCGTGGTTGTACCGGAATGACTATCGTGATGGTGGTTTTCAGATGCTTCCTTCGGTGGATACGACAGGTGGAAGAACCGCTCGGCATATCATGCTCTTTTCTCTCGCCCTTTTGCCCGCTTCCCTGTTGCCGACAATTATTGGAATGAGTGGCGTTGTGTACGGTTGCGGAGCTTTTGGGCTCAGCCTCTACATGCTTTACGCTGGATATGTTTTCATTTCGAAGTGGGATGAGCTGTCTGCTCGAGGGTTGTTGCATGCTTCGCTTCTGTATCTTCCGTTGGTGCTATTGCTAGCCGTTGTTGATGCAACGGTCATTTAGAGTGTCCGCAGTAACATGTTAGGAAGGGCAACTCTTGCAATCTTTAGTCTTTTTCTCCTTTCAGGGTGCAATCGTCCAGATAGTGGGGAATCCAGAGCTGCCGACAGGTCTGTAGTTTCCGAACCTTCTGACGGGCAAAACCCCGAGGCAGTGATCCCTAATGAGGGTGGGCTGCCTGACTTGGGAGAGGCTCCGGAATTTCTCCTTCGAGACAGTGATTCTCAGGAATTTTCTTTTCGGAAGTATGACGGGAGGGTTCGCCTCGTGAGCTTCTTCTTTACCCGTTGTCCGAGTATTTGTCCGAGAATCAATGGACAGATAGCAGAGCTATTTGAAAAAGTGTCTGACAATCCAAAGGTACTGTTTCTTTCCATTACGGTTGACCCCGAGAATGATACCCCGCAAGTGCTCAGTGACTATGCGCGGAAGTATCGAAAAGATGCCAGCAACTGGAAGTTTCTAACGGGAGAGCCTCAGGTCATCCAGGGCCTTTTAACCGGTGGATTTAAACTTGGGAGTGGCATGTTGCCAGATGCACACAATACGAGAATTGTGCTCGTCGACCAGGCTGGGACTATTCGAGGCTTTTATCAAGGGATGGACAGTAGTCACATCGCCCAGTTGGGCAAGGATCTCCTCAAACTCCTCCCTTAGCGAGCCTCCCCCGGACTCACCTGGGAGGCAAAAGTTGTTTTCAGGTAAAAGCAGCGTTATTCTGTGACATTCTATATTTCGAGGGATAGGACATGGATTTACGGACTGGACTAGCGAACATGCTCTGTAACGGCGTCATTATGGACGTCTCTAATGTGGAGCAGGCGAAGATTGCGGAGGAAGCTGGAGCGGTCGCCGTAATGGCTCTTGAACGAGTGCCTGCTGATATTCGTAAGCAGGGTGGTGTTGCAAGAATGAGCGACCCAAAGATGATTGAGGCTATTAAGGCTGCAGTGAGTATTCCCGTGATGGCGAAGGTGCGAATCGGTCACATTGCTGAGGCGCAGATACTTGAAGCTATTGGAATTGATTTTATAGATGAATCTGAAGTTCTGACCCCAGCAGATCCTGATCACCATATTAACAAGAAGCTCTTTAAGACCCCTTTTGTATGCGGGGCTTGTAATCTTGGCGAGGCTATGCGGCGAGTAAACGAAGGGGCAGCGCTCATCAGGACCAAGGGTGAGGCTGGTACAGGGAATATTATAGAAGCCACTAGGCACATGACGATGATTACAAACGAGCTTCGGGAGCTTAGGGGCAAGACTGGAGCTAGCTTGGAAGATAAGGCGAAGGAGTTTCGAGTTCCCGTGGAGCTCGTTCAGATTGTCGCTGAGTCAGGAAAACTTCCGGTTCCAAATTTTGCAGCCGGTGGAGTAGCTACACCGGCCGATGCAGCTTTTGTTCGGCAACTTGGAGCTGAGTCTGTCTTCGTCGGGTCTGGGATTTTTAAATCAGAAAATCCTTTGGCCTTTGCTAAGGCGATTGTGGCTGCAACTGCACAATATGATAGGCCGGAAGTCTTGCTCGAAGTCTCGAGAGGTTTGGGTGAGCCCATGCGTGGACTTGAGATGTCTGAAATCCCCGAGAGCGAGAAGTATGCAGGGCGTGGCTATTAAGCCTTCCCACGGAGGAGTCGTTTGAATACTCGAGAGGGGCATTCGGCCGTTGACAATCCTTCAGTTGGTATTGTGCCATTAGTTGGTATTTTGGCCCTTCAGGGATGTGTTACTCCTCACATCGAGCACTTCAAAAAGGTCGGAGCTCGTTGTCGCTCGGTGAGATCTGAAGCCGAATTAAGCGATCTTGATGGATTGGTTCTGCCTGGGGGCGAGAGCACCACTATGCTTCGCTTGCTTAAGGTGAACAAATTGTTTGATCCATTGCGGGAGTTCGTTTCAAAAAAACCGACGTGGGGAATCTGTGCTGGGGCGATTTTGCTTGCTGAAGAGGTGAAGAATCCGGAACAGGATTCGCTAAGGATTGTTCCCATTCGTGCTGAGCGAAACTTCTATGGGAGCCAGTTAGATTCCTTTAAGGCTGAGATTGATATCAGCGGCATCGATCACAAAGTTTCAGTCGATTTCATTCGAGCCCCCCGTATTCTCCCCCTGAATGATTCTGTTACTGTGTTGGCCCGTCATGAGGACGCCGCAGTCATGGTGCGGTTTAATAATCTCCTCTGCTCTTCTTTTCATACAGAGCTTGGTGCAGATTCATCGTTGCATGGGTTGTTTGTGAGAGAGTGCCTCGTATGAGAGCCGAAAAGGGAGACCGATTTGCTCTGCTCCTTAGTGCCTCACTCCTTGTCTTGTGTCTGGTTGTAATTCTCTGGGGAGCTTTTGTTCGGTTCTCTCGTTCTGGTGATGGATGTGGAGAATCTTGGCCGCTTTGCCATGGAGAAATTCTTCCTGAGCAAGTTGGTATAGCCACCTGGATTGAGTATACGCATCGAGTTACCTCTGGAATCTTTGGGATTGGCATCGGTGTTCTCCTGATATACGTGCTCTTCTTTTCTCGGATGAAGTTGCAACTGAGGAACTTTGCCATCGCTGCATTTCTTTTTACCATCTCTGAAGCTCTAATTGGCGCGGGATTAGTGTTGCGAGGGATGGTGGCAGAGAATGATACCGTCGAGAGGATCTTTTGGCTTGCTGGTCATTTGCTGAACACGCTGCTCCTCCTCTATTTTTTAGTGGGTGTGGTATTGCAGTCGAAATACGACAAGAGGAAATTATCGTTTATTCCGAGTCGGCAGTTTGCTATCCCTCTTGTCGCCTTTATTCTGCTCGCAATCGCTGGTTCATTGGCATCTCTTAGTAACACGCTTCATCCTTCGAGTGATCTTGGTGCGGGTCTTGCTGCGGACCTCTCTTTGGAGAGTCCACTTATTGTGAGGCTGCGAGTGCTACATCCGATTTGTGGGGTTCTCTTTTTCGGATTGGTCATTTATTGGTGGAAGCTTCTTACTCTGCGGTTTCCTGGAATGACAGAAAGGTTGTTGTGGCTTGTTGGAGTCGAAGTTCTCGTGGGTGCAACAACTCTACTCATGCTTTCCCCATTAACGGCAAAGCTCCTTCATCTCTTTCTCGCTGATATTATTTGGCTCCAACTTGCTGGTAGCGCTATTGTATTGAGCGAGCGGGATCGTTTGGAGCGGTTTGCAGGAACACTAGGGACAGATCCAGTTGGAGCTGGCCTCTCTCGAGGTTGATGACCGCTATTTCTGTAATAAGGTGAGAGAGAAAATGAGTGAGATTAGACTGGGAGGAGTGCAGGGGGATAACGGGAACGAGGACGTGTTGCCATCGTTACTCTTCCCGACTTCAATGCTGAATCGCCACGGCCTCATTTCCGGGGCAACCGGTACAGGGAAGACAGTTACTCTTCAGGTGCTCGCGGAGCAGCTTGCGCGTTTGGGGATATCCGTGTTTACCGCGGATATTAAAGGAGATCTTTCTGGCCTTGGAGAGAAGGGGCAGCCCTCAGAGAAGATACAGGAGCGGGTTCGTGTTCTTGGGCTGAATGACTTTGAGCCAGAGGCCAATCCTGTCTCGTTTTGGGATCTCTACCATGAGAGCGGAATACCGCTGCGAACGACTCTTACTGAGATGGGGCCTCTCCTTTTCGCTCATATCCTTGATCTTAATGATACGCAGACGGATATCGTTCATTTGCTCTTTCGGTTTGCCGATGCGGAGGGATTGCTCTTACTTGATCTGAAGGATTTTACGAGTCTTATCTCTTGGGTTTCTGATCATAGGGAAGATTTCTCAAAGGAGTATGGTTATGTGGCATCTCAGTCACTTGGTGCTGTGCGTAGGCGAGTGCATGTTTTGGAGGATGCTGGCGGCGCTCACTTTTTTGGGGAACCAGCCTTTGCGCTTAGCGATCTGTTGCAGCAGGACTTTGGTGGACGAGGCCTAATTCATGTGCTCGATGCGACGAAGCTTATAATGGAGCCTCGCCTTTACTCTGCGTTTCTTGTCTGGTTGCTTTCAGAGCTCTTTGAAGAGTTGGAGGAGTATGGGGATCGAGATATGCCCCGTCTTGTCTTCTTTTTTGATGAAGCTCACCTCCTCTTCTCGCAGGGATCCAAGCAGCTTTTGGAAAAGTTCGATACGGTCATCCGATTAATACGCTCAAAGGGGGTTGGGGTCTTTTTCGTTACTCAAAACCCATTGGATATCCCGGAGAGTATTCGGGGACAACTTGGTGCCAAGGTTGTGCATGCCTTACGAGCTCATAGTGTGAAAGAGAAGAAGGCTCTTAGAGTTTTGGCCGAAACATTCCCTGAGAATACGAGAGTGGATTTTGAATCACTCATACCATCTCTTGGAGTTGGTGAGGCGCTTGTTTCCTTTTTGGATGCAAAGGGTGTTCCTCAACCCGCTGAACATGTGCTCATTCAACCGCCACGATCGAAGATTGGACCGATGCCAGAGGCTCACAGGAAAGAGATCATTAGCCGTTCACCCTTCTTTAGCCGATATGCTCAGGAAGTGGATAGGGAAAGCGCCCATGAGCTATTGCAGAAAAGAGCCCATGAAACTGTCCCTGAAAAAGAGGCGGAGAAAAAAGGGCCAAAGCGACAATCTGTTTTTGAGGCTTTTTTGAAATCCGTTTCAAGAAGTGTTGGTTACCAGATCGGCCGTCAGATTGTTCGAGGGGTCCTCGGTTCTCTTTCTCGTGCCGGTGGACGTTAGGGCTATCGAGAAGGGGATCTCCTGACCTTCGGCAGAAAGCTCACTCTACACAGTTCTCTCTTTATAGTCTCTCTTTATTGGGTGTTTACTCTACAAGATGCGCAGTCTACGCAGAGCCTACTGTGCGCTCGCCTTTTCTGATTCGGTGCTACTGCTCTGCTGTTGAGAACGAACCCATAAGAGAATGGCGATGAATCCGATGAGGAGGAATACTCCCGGAGCTATCCAGGCAAGCGCTCCAATCCCTTCTACCTTAGGCGCTGCTCGCATGTCTTCTCCAAATTCTTTCAAGAGATCTTCGACAATCTCCCCCGCTGAATCTCCTTTGAGAATGCGAGACTTGATATCGAATTTCAGGTCTCGAGCCGCCGTGCTCGGGCAGTCTTTTAAGAGACGTCCGGGGCAATACGGACTCATGACACTTCCCTGCACTTCCTCAAAAGCTAGGTGCTGCTGCTCGGTGAACTTATCATCGATTAATGTCTGCTGGGCATAGAGATTAGCTGCCAGAAGAGAGAACGCAACGAGCGTGAATGGTAAGAGCAAGCGGCCTAAATGCTTCATAGCTATGCACCAAACTCTTCGAGATAGGCATTCATCCGTGCAATCAGCTCACTCGAGAGAGAAAATCCCTTCTGGTTCGGTTTCGAAAGATACTCGATCACTTCGTGAATGGTGACCAATGGATAGATGGTGAGATCGAGATCTTTCTCGATCTCGTCAGATGCAGAGAGATCGCCTTGACCTCGTTCGCACCTATCAACCGAAACGATCACTCCTCGAATGTCTACTGCTGCATGCTTTCGCAGCGTTTGGACGGTCTCGCGGAGGGTAATGCCAGCAGTAATGACATCTTCAACGATTAAAATTGAGTCACCATCAGTGAGTGGTGCTCCAACGTAGTCACCGCCATCACCATGTTCCTTTTTCTCTTTTCGATTAAAGGTAAATCCAACATCTTGGTCATACTGGTTATACAGTGCCAAAGTCGTCGCAACGCAAAGAGGAATTCCTTTATACGCAGGACCAAAGATTGAGTGTACATCAGATAGGCCGATTTTCTGGATGTGAGCTGCAAAGAATTGACCCATTCGTGAAATGCGGGAGCCATTGTAAAACTTGCCCGTATTTACAAAATACGGCGTTCTGCGGCCAGATTTGGTAACGAAATCTCCAAACGAGAGAACCTCTGTTTGAACCAAGAAATCAATAAAATCACGCTGATAAGTACTGAGTGGGGCCAGGTCATTCATAGGCGAGAAAGTTTAGGGGATAATCTTTAGAGGTTCAATGACTTATCTCTTCGAATGCAAAAATCCACTCTCTAGTGTCGGCGCTAACCCTCCGATATCTTTTAGTGAGGGAAATATACGGTGAGCTCAGAGGTCTTCATTCCATTGGACGGCAGTCTTTTTGCCGATCGTTACAAGCCTATTCGCCTTCTCGGAAAAGGGGGAATGGGTGATGTGTATCTTGTGGAAGATACCATGCTTGACGGCGAACGTGTTGCACTGAAGCTGTTAAAGACCGACTACATCGAGAACGAAAAGCATGTAGCCAGATTTTTGCGAGAAGTAAAGCTTGCTCGTCAGGTTACTCATCCAGCTGTTGTACGTACCTACGATGTTGGTCAGAGGGACGGACTGCTCTATCTCACGATGGAGTATGTAGTTGGGGAATCGATAAAGGATCTCCTGAAGAGAGAGGGAGCTCTTCCCCACGAAAAAGTGTGCAAAATCATGATACCTCTTTGCGAAGGACTGGCCGAGATTCATCGACATCAAATTGTCCATCGAGATCTGAAGCCGGCGAACATCCTCGTGGCAGAAGATGGAACGGTAAAGATTACCGATTTTGGAATTGCTCGCCCTGGTAGTTCGGATCTCACTCACCACGACGAGATTGTTGGGAGTACTCACTATCTCGCTCCGGAGATTTGGCTCGGGAAAGAGCTATCTTCTGCTACCGATATCTATGCTCTTGGCGTCGTGATGTATGAGATGCTCACCGGTGCTCCACCCTATGAGGCGGATAATCCTGCTGAGCTGATGTGGAAGCATCTCGATGTTGTCGCTACCATCCCGAGTAAATTGGAAAGTTTTATTCCAAAGTGGATTGACGATCTCGTACTCGCCTTAATGGCGAAGGATCAGGATCTTCGACCGTGCAATGCGCTAGAAATTGCAGATTTTATCTTGAAAAATATGGCGCAAGAAGAGGTTCGCCGAACTGGAGATTTTCTTGCTCCAACACTAGAGGCGGAGATCTCTGTTGATGCCCGGAGTAGTGATGATCGCATTGTCGATCTCAGCGTTTCGCAGGGACCGGTAGTTAGTCAGCCTACGCGAGATCTGGTCCCGGATCCGCTTAGCACTGGAGAGCTGCCCACCCTCTCCCCAGAAATTGTAGAGTCATTCACCGCCTCTGAATTTCCGATGAAGAAAGGCGTTGGCATTGGTGAACTTCTTCGTGTCGCTAAGGGGCATCTCTTGGGGACCCTCTTGGGAATGCTCGCGGTTGTTCTCACTGGATTTTTTTTCGCCTACTTCGGAGGGGCGACAGTTTCCTTTGTCACGAAGGCATTTTTGACTACCACGAAGTCTCGATTCGTTGCTGAGAGCGTGAAGGGGATGATGCTTTTTATCGCGATTATTCCCATCTTGGTAGCGCCGCTTTTTGTTGTTCTTGCTCAACGGAGGCGGGCCCGGATGGCCACTAACGAAGCATTGAAGGGAGCAATGGTTCTCGCGGTGCTTGTTCTTGGCTTTTGGGGTATGAGTTGTTTCACCGGTAACTTGCGTAGCCTTGGCGCGTTTCTCGAAGGCGAGATAGCTAGCGTTGTGTCAATATCCAGCCTCTCGCTCTTTCCTGCGGTGCAAGCAGCGGTAAGAGGCGAGTGGCTGATAGCATCGGTATACGTTGGAATCATCGTTGCATTTGGGAGTGTGGTTGTTCAAGCGATGTTGAATCGCTCCCTCATCCGATCTGAACTTTTTTCCCGCGAAGTTATTGTCAAAGGAATATTACTTACTATTTGTGTGAATCTCGTCACTATCGTCCTTCTTCTTATTCAACTCCCTAGGCTATTCGCAAATTTTTCGCCGTTCGTTTTCTCGGTGGGGGCTACCAGTTTTTCTTTGACCGGGAGTGCTTTTTTCTTCTGGATCTGTTCGATGATGCTTCTTATTTTCTTTTCTCTGTTTGTGCCGTCGAGACGGAAAAAGAACGCTCACTAAGTGTTTCTCTTCATAATGTGAATGCCAATGGACATTACCTCACGCCAAGCGCTGTCGACATTTTGTGAGTAGAGCGGATCGATTTCTTCTACAGTACTCATAAGGGACTCGAGCCATAAGTCGTAATGATGATTCTCGATTCTCCACTCGCGATGCGCGCGCCCCAGATTATTTATTCGCTGAATCCCATGAGATGAGCCATCTGAGGCAATCAGGATAAAGAGGAGAGCATCGCGGACCATCTTCTTGACTCGCTCAATGTCAACACCATTGAAAATCGCTTCAATTTCATCAGAGCTCTGAAGAAAGCGTTCGTAAAAGAGATCAAAAAATCTGGGATTGTCTCGACATCTATCGAAACTATCATGGAACGTCGAAAGCACATTCTCTGAGAGCATAGTCATGATCGGCCTTATTTCCCAAGGGTTCCTGGGGTTACGATACTAAAGACATTGCGGGATATACAGCTTCGAGGGACCGTAAGTTATTGATGTGGATCAACTGGCAAAAATTGGTAGCTTCTACCGTCGTGTGAGTTCGGATGAGATGGCGAGGAGATCGAAACTCGTAGTGTTTCCGGTTATGTGCACGAGTATTTGTTTATCGAAGGGGACGATGAGAGCAGGCCAATCTAAAAGGTTGGAGACGAGGAGGAGTGGGACCAGAGTTGAATGCACGTTCTTGAGTCGTGCTGGGAAGAAGCTGAGAAGTGCCGAAGGCTTGGGGAACGCTTGTTCTGCAGCCAGAACAAGATCTTGATGTTCGTTGTTGAGATCGAGATCGCCTTTCTCCATTGGAAGCTCGTTGAGCGCTCTTAGTTCATCGGAACTTTTCGGTGGAAGTCTGCGGAAGACATGCCGAACCGATCTGGCGATGAGTGATTGATGAATATGGCGTGCTTTTTTGATCAGAGGAAAATTTTCGAGGGGAATACGTTCAGCGTCTTTTATGAATGCTGGGATTTTTCCGGAATCAAGATGAGGGATTTTGGGAAGTTCTAATCGAAGAGGGGTAATAACATTCAAACTTTTTCCAATCTTCAGTGACTCAAGAACTCGCGCAAGAATTTCATATTCCCCAGCAATAATTCCTAAACTATCAATTGTTGGATGATATCGGAGAATGCCACGGGTGGGAGCTTCTTCGCTTTTCAGCTTGAGCCCCCAAAGTCGCTTCGGGATGGCGGGCAGGCGACTGCTTCCAGCGACATCAGTAACGAGGGCGAAGTCGGAGGCTCCTTCTCCAATGGCGATGGCTGCTCCACCACTCGATCCATAAACTTTTTGAGATGGATTGCTACAGTACCGCATCTCGCCGTAATAGGGATTTTTCCCTCTGGCTCCAATTGCTCCAATATCGAGATTTGTTGAGCCGATACAAATGGCCCCCTGTGAAAGGAGGAGATCTACTGCCGGGGCGGTATGACTTGCCACTGGAATGGCTGGGGGAGAGAATCCCCAACTCGTTGGGAATCCTGCCAGAGAGATATTGTCTTTAATTACAAATCTCAGGCCATCAAGAAGGCCACCACTGGTGGTCTTTCTGTTGAACTTCCTAAGAAATGCATGGCTTTTCTCGTTCCAAATAGTCATAGCGTTGGAGATTTGATACCCGCTTTACTATAGCCGTCCTCAGGAGAAATGTCCGTTGGGATGGTTCTTTTGAGACGCAGCCTAATTGTCATAGAATGCCATACCAGCAAATGTTACCGCACATCCATTATCTCGAGAGACGGCTTGGCGGTAATCGAGCAGTTCGTTCTTTCCTCGAAATCCGAGAGCGTCAAAGAGATCGAGGACGGTCAGCATTGTTGGAAAACCGCAAATGCGTCTCTCGTCCTGATCGCTTGCGATATGTGTAAAAAGCTTGTCAGCATCTTGATTCTGCAAGTGGTGTAAGTACTCTTCGTCCCTTGCTCGAATGCTCTCCATCCACTCCTCTGTGAGCTCTCGAGTGTCTCCAAAGAAACGACCAATATGAGCCATATCAACTCCCGCAAGGATCATAATCGACCGTCCTCGCGAGAAAATTTTCTGTTCGAGCTGTTCTGCAAGGATCTCGACAAATGAGCCATACGGTTCCCATCTCGTTCTAGGGCGTTGATCCCGAATCAAAGGGTGAAAGCTTCCAACGAGAATTGGAATAAGTTGGCTCTGCGGGCAGAATTTTTGGAGAAAGGGGATTTGTAGTTCCAAGGAGTGCTCTCTCTTGTGGAGATATTCGTCTGTGAAAGCACGTTCCTCTCCATAGGCATTCGCAATGGCAGAGATGATTTCGCGATCTGAGTGCATTACCCCAAGAGGAGAGGAGAAGTCTTTCTTTGTGAGGTGAAAGAGATGGGGGCTGTATTGGTGTGAGGTGCCAATTAACAGTATGCAATCTGGTTGTTGGTTTTCTAATGCAGAAAATGCACGACCATAACACTCGTGACCACGGCGATAGTCAATATGGGGTGTCATGAGGCAGCGCAAGGGGTTCTCGTGTAGCAAGTGGGATACTGCTTGCCCGTGGAGAAGATACTCATTGAGCTCATTGTTTAATTCTTCAGAGGTCCCCGAGTATGACAGTCCAGCAAGAAATGGTTCTCGGACGGTGGCGTTTTTGAATGCGTCGATGTGATCTGCCTTTGCTTTTTCAAATGTTGGCCCGACGAGGAACAGAGAATCGTTCAGAAGTTGAGCTACTTGTAAGATGAGCTCGGTGGTTGCTCCTTGTCCTGAAAGTTCATGTTGAATGGTCTCGAGGGAGCGCTTTCCATCAAAGCGTTGCAGTACTGGAGCGATGACGGGATTGAGAACGAGAGGCTGCTCTTTAATCCCCAACGGGCAGTGCAAGATGAGTACTGCCTGTCCGTCATGACGTTCTACTCGAATTTCAATCGGCTCGCGCAGTGCTGGATATTGAATGTGGCTCGGTGTTTCTTTCATCTAGTTTGAGGCTATTTCCCGATACAAAATTTAGAGAAAATTCTTCCAAGTATGTCGTCGGTATATGTTTTCCCAACCATTTCTTCGAGTGTATGGAGCGCCACCCGAAGATCTTCTGAAACGATTTCCAAGGGAGTCTGTGGGTCGAGGTGGGATAGTGCTTCTCCCAGTGAGTGGAGTGCTGACTCAACGAGGTGCGCTTGTCGGGTTTGAGTGAGAATGACGCTTGAGTGTGAAGCGTCTGATTTAGAATTATCAACTTCTTCAATGAGTGCTTGTTTCAGGCCTTGCAAACCATCACCAGTTTTCACTGAGAGATAGAAATTCTGATGGCAAATTGATCCGTCACAGAAGTACTTTCCAATAGATTTTGGATTCAAGTCTACTTTGTTGGTAACCATCCATACATTACTTGTCTTTTCTCCGATGAGCTTCGTCAGTTCGTCAATGTTGGAGTATTCCTCTGCTCCATCGATGATGAGAAGAACGAGATCCGCCCAGTGAATTCTTTCAAGAGAGAGTTCCACTCCCAGCCGCTCAACTACATCGTGAGTTTCGGTGATTCCAGCGGAATCGCAGAGCACAAAGCGGTGATTGCCGATAATGCATTCTTCCTCGATGAGGTCGCGAGTGGTTCCTGAGATTTCTGTAACGATAGCCCGATCCCGACCCAGGAGAGCATTTAACAAACTCGACTTTCCTGCATTCGGAGGCCCGCAGAGAAGGACTTTAAATCCTTCTCGCATTCGAAGACCGAATTGAAAGGTGGGGAGCAGGTTGGAGAGTGATGATTGAGCTTCCAAGATTCGATTCTTCAGAGCAGTATGTTTTGCTGGCTCAATATCTTCTTCGGGGAAATCGAGCGAGGCTTCTATTTCGGCAAGGGTATCACGTAGCGGTTCGGCAACTTTATCGATGAAAGTGCTGAGCTTGCCCGCTAAATTATCACTTGCGACTCGGAGAGAGGCTTCACTTGTTGCTGTAATGAGCTCTCCAATTGCCTCTGCTTGGATGAGATCTAACTTCCCATTCATAAACGCACGTTTTGTGAACTCTCCCGGTTCAGCGGGCGTTATGCCGAACGCAAAAAGGGA
>JAGRAT010000229.1 GCA_020434495.1 Bdellovibrionales bacterium
ACATACTCGATATCAATCCAAGCGGAGATAGCAACCTCATATTCAGATCACAGAGACCGGGTGATATTGGGTATTTGATACATCGACATGGTGCCATTTACTCACGAGAGTATGGCTTTAATGAGCATTTTGAATCCTATGTGGCCGCTGGGCTAGCGAGTTTTATTGACAACTATAATTCAGATCGCGAAAAGCTGTGGATTGTTGAGCGGTATGGTAAGACTATTGGGTCGATAGCTATTGTAGCGAAAAGTAAGAGGGTAGCGCAGCTCCGGTGGTTATTCGTTGAGCCTGAGGCACGAGGTTCTGGGCTCGGGCGTCGATTAGTTGAGGAAGCCGTTAGTTTTGCCCGTGAAAGAGGCTACCACCAAGTAGTGCTTTGGTCCGTACGATGCCTTCACAAAGCCCGCAAGATATACAAGAAGCAAGGATTTGAGCTGCTAGAGGAAAGGAAAAACCAATCCTGGGGTTCGGATGTTACCGAGGAATATTGGTCAAAAAAACTCTAGAGAAAAGCTCCTAACTTTTGCCTGATTTTTGGTATCAGGAGGTTGTCTGAATACGAGGGGCAAGTGGTCGTAACGGACACAGATCCGAACGGAGATATGGCGCCCCCGACATGATTCGAACATGTGACCCCAGGTTTAGGAAACCTGTGCTCTATCCTACTGAGCTACGAGGGCGCGTACTGTAAGAGGCTAACTTTGCAGTGGGCAGGAGATCAAGTTCAAGACAGAAAAGCGAGGGAAGATCGAGCTCGCGAAGGGAGTAATTTTGCCCAAAATAAGAGGAAAGTACCCAATAATCGTTCGGTGGGGAGTTCCCTTACTTGCACCGAATCGATAGGCTGATTGTTCAATATTTTTCCAAGAGATGGCAGTAAATGGATAACACAGCAATGGTCGAGAATAATGCGGTTGAGTCGTCGGCTGAGGATAGCGGAAGGGAACGCCTATCTACTTTAATTGGTCGCATCTTTAATCCGACCCGCGGGGAAACCACTATTGGTCAACTAATGAAAGAGCTGGACCATCACGGTATTGCTCTGGTGCTTATCGTATTCTCTTTTCCATCGGCCTTGCCAGTGCCGGCACCAGGATACTCTACCATCCTTTCTATTCCGCTCCTTTTTATTGGGGTTGGTCTTCTGATGGGAAAGAAAGCGATCGCTTTTCCTGATTTTGTCTCAAGAAAGAGTTTTGATCCGGGAAAGCTCAGTAAGCTTGTTGGCTTAATGGAACGCATCGCTACATTTTTGGAGCGATTCTCTAAGCCACGACTTGCCGCTGTTGTTCAGTCGCGCTCTTCAAGAATAGCTATCGGTGTTGTTGTATGTCTACTCGGACTCTCAATGGCAATTCCAATTCCAGGAACAAATACTCTTCCCGCTGGAGGAATCTTTCTCATCGGATTTAGCTTCCTTGAAGATGATGTCTTCTTTCTCCTCGTTGGCGTTTTGTGGAGTATTCTCGCGCTTTGCTTTACTACCCTCGTATTGGTTCTTGGGTATGAAGGAGCGAAGATGCTTGTGAAGGGGATAGCGGGACTCGGCGGTGGTGGCGCGGATCCTCAGGAAGTTGGAATGCTACTTATTCAGCAGCTTTTAAATTCAGGCGTTTGTTAACTTCATTTGTTAACTTCTCGTGTATTGGTGATATCTAAGAAGTGGTCCAGCTATCATTCCCAAGCAGCAGTGCTTTTAGATCGCCTTTGCCTTTCTTCGCAGTAGCAGAAGCTATCTGCGCGTGGAGCGCTTCCTCATATACTGGGCGATTCTCTTCGTAGAGAACTCCCATCGGAACTGGGAACTCTGGGTAGGGAAGTTGAGCGAGGAGCATGGCAAGGTGCTTGTCTTGCTTGTCGAATCGAACAACCTTTTCGAGAAGACCATTTCCGCCGTGATCGATCACGCGAGGGGTAAACCCTTCAAAGATTATGCCCTTCTCTTTCTGTTCCCCAAAAATAAGCGGCTCTCCATCTCGAAGAAGCATTTGCTGTGATGAGCGGGCAGAGCGGTCGGTGATGCTATCGAATGCGTTGTCATTAAACACCGGGCAATTCTGAAAAATCTCCACCATCGCCGTCCCTCTATGTTCGTGGGCTGCCGTGAGAACTTCGGAAAGGTGCTTTACATCCACTGCGCTTGTTCGGGCTACAAAGGTCGCCTTGGCAGCGAGCGCTAATGAAACGGGATCTACAGGCTCGTCAATTGAGCCGTATGGAGTGGATTTGGTAATTTTGCCAACTTCTGACGTCGGGCTGTACTGACCCTTCGTGAGTCCATAAATGCGATTGTTAAAAAGGAGAACATTGACGTTCACGTTCCTCCGGAGGAGGTGAATGAAGTGATTTCCTCCGATGCTGAGCGCATCCCCGTCCCCAGTGATGAGCCATACCGTAAGATCCGGCCGAGCTACTCGTAATCCTGTAGCAATGGCAGGGGCTCGTCCGTGAATAGTATGAAATCCGTAAGTGTTCATGTAGTAGGGGAAACGGCTCGAACAACCGATGCCACTGATGAAGATATGCTCCTCTCTTTTTGCGCCAAGCGAAGCAAGGGTCTTCTGGACGGCGGCTAAGATCGCGTAGTCTCCACACCCCGCACACCAACGTACTTCTTGATCGGATTCGAAATCTTTCTTGGTGAGTTTTACAAGAGCATCACTGGTGGCTGTCTCTGTCATGCTACTGCTCCTGTGCTTATAACTCGCTCCTTTACTTCGCGAATCTTCAGCGGTTGGCCCTGTACTTTAGAGAAACCCTCTATCTCTTTCAGGTATGTTGCACGAAGAACAAACCGAAGCTGTCCAGAGTTGAGCTCAGGGACAATAACTCGCTTGAAGCGAGAGAGGATCTCTGGAAGATCGTTCGGCAGGGGATTGAGATACCGCAAGTGAACGTATCCTACCCGATGACCTTCTGCACGAAGCTCTTTTACCGCGCCTTCAATTGCGCCTCGTGTGCTTCCCCAGCCAAGAAGAAGAACGTCTCCTTCCTGATCGCCAACAATACGGGTCGCGGGGAATGTTTCCGCTATTTTTGCAATCTTCTGGGCACGTAGCTTTACCATTCGCTCGTGATTTTCAGGATCGTAGGAGATGTTGCCAGTGATATCTTGCTTTTCAATTCCGCCAATTCTGTGCTCGAGACCCTTTGTGCCAGGGAGCGCCCATCCTCGAACGAACTGTTCATTTCTGGCGTAAGGTTTGAAATTTTCCGCCTGAGTCTCCGATACAAGGGGAGGAGAGATCTTCGCTAAGGATTCTGGATTAGGAACTGCCCAAGGCTGTGACCCGGTACCGATATGGCCATCGCTCAGTAAAAAGACAGGCGTCATATGCTCAAGTGCTATTCGGCATGCCTCGAGGGTCGTTTCGAAAGCATCATCCGGTTGAGAAACTGCGAGCACAGCCACCGGACACTCCCCATTGCGACCGAAGAGCACCTGCAAGAGATCTGATTGCTCGGTTTTAGTCGGCATTCCTGTTGAGGGACCAGCGCGTTGTACATCAACAATTACCAGTGGCAGTTCGGTTGATACCGCAAGTCCTATAGCCTCTTGCTTTAAGGCAATCCCAGGGCCACTTGAGCCAGTTACACCAAGCGCACCACCGTATGCCGCGCCTATCGCCGAGCAGCACGCAGCTATCTCATCTTCTGCCTGAAACGTTCTTACCCCAAAATTCTTGTACTTTGAGAGTTCATGCAATATGTCGCTTGCGGGAGTTATCGGGTAGCTTCCGTACATCAGTGGTCGGCCACTAAGTTCAGAAGCTGCGATGAGGCCAAGGGCAATTCCCTGATTGCCGGTGAGGTTCCGGTAGGTGCCTGACGGAAGGTCTGCAGATTGAACTTCGAACTGCTCTGCAAGAATTTCAGAAGCTTCTGCAAACGCAATTCCAGCTCGGAGAGCTTCAACATTTGCCTTGATAAGTTCTTCTTTGCCAGCAAACTTTCTTTCGATCCACGAAATAGTGTCGTCAACATTTCGAGTAAATACATGGCAGGCGAGGCCAAG
Source organism: Bdellovibrionales bacterium (assembly GCA_020434495.1). Classification (GTDB taxonomy): domain Bacteria; phylum Bdellovibrionota_C; class UBA2361; order UBA2361; family RFPC01; genus RFPC01. The sequence goes on from JAGRAT010000229.1 coordinate 4,019, forward strand.
AGCGAAGAAGTTTTTGCACTTCTCCTTTCCACTTGTTGAGAGACTCAGTCCCTCCAGGGCTCGCGCAGTCTGTGTTGAGATATCTACATCAACTAGTCGGTACTTTGTTTTGAGAGACTCATCATCAAGTGGGTTTGTCGTGTACTGAACTTTCGCAAGGTTCTTCTCGTGGAAAGCATCCCGATTACAGATAAGGAGCCCGTTCTGCTTTAAGTCTTTGAGGTTCGCCTTCAGCGCAGCAGGATTCATCGCTACGAGTACGTCAACCTCGTCACCAGCGGTGAAGATCTCCTGATCACCAAAGTGAATCTGGAAGGCGCTTACCCCGCCAATCGTTCCTGCCGGTGCTCTAATTTCTGCTGGAAAGTCAGGTTTTGTCGCCAGATCATTTCCGAGTCGCGCTGTTTCCTGTGTGAAGCGAGCACCAGTGAGTTGCATCCCGTCTCCGGAATCACCAGCAAACCGTATAGCAACTCGAGATAATGTTTTAGTCTTCATAGGCCAAGCTCGCTAGGTTATGGAGGAGTCCACGCGCTGTCAATCCTCAGCACAGTCTTTCCAGGGTCTTAGTGAGATTCTTTAAGATTGGCGCCAACGGCTTGAAAATTGGGGCATCCAATAGGGTATGCGAATTGCGTTTTATCCACAGAGTCTCCTGCCGTTTCATGGGAAGTCCTTAGAGGAACGTCCCCTAGGTGGAACAGAGACTGGAGCTATTCGGCTTTCCGAGGCCTTGCACCAACTCGGACATCAGGTTGTGGTTTTTACCAGTGTAGAGAACCCGCCCCCTTCAGAGCCAAAGTACTATCATCTCTCTCAAGCCCGCGGACTTCGAGCGGTGGATGTCTTCGTTGCTATCAGGGAGTGGATTCCGCTTGTTTACCAGATCCCAACGCGGCTAAAGCTCTTCTGGACTGGGGATGCCCCCGACCAGGTGCATAACTTTGGAATTGGGGATAGGCGAGTTGCCAAAATAGTTCATGGGCTCCTCACGGTAAGCGACTGGCACTCTAAGGTGTTATCAGAGGAGTCCGGATACCCAATTGATCAGTGTTTCGCTATTCGAAATGGGATTCACCTTCCATATTTTCCAGCTCCAGACTATCGCTTAAAGCAGCCAAGGCTAATGTACGCCTCGACTCCGTTTCGTGGCCTCGAACACTTGGTTCGGCTGTTTCCACAGATTCGTGCTGAAGTTCCTGAAGCAGAGCTACACGTATTTAGTGGCTTTGACGTTTACAAAGGAAAGACCGAATACAGTCCTGATGTGCAAGCGCGCTATCAGGGAGTATTTGATGCCTTGCAAAAGATGGAGGGGGTTGTTCTGCGGGGGAATGTAAAACAGGCGGAACTCGCTGCTGAGTTTGGTATTGCAAAAGTTTTGGCTTATCCAAATACCTTTAAAGAGACTAGCTGTATCGTAGTAATGGAGGCGCAAGCTTCCGGATGTGTCCCAGTTACGAGCGCACTTGGGGCGCTTCCGGAAACAGTCGGGGAGTGTGGCGTGACCATTTCAGGGCTCCCTGGAGAGGGTGAATACGATAAACAGTTTGTAACGGAATGTGTTCAGCTTCTCAAAGATGATGCCTACTACCGTGCATTTGCCGAGAAAGGCCGGGTGCGAGCTGA
>JAGRAT010000230.1 GCA_020434495.1 Bdellovibrionales bacterium
TTGGTCAACGAGCTCGGGATCTCGCACCGCAGCAGAGTTGATTGAAATCTTATCCGCGCCACTCCATAACAGCGCTTCAGCATCAGCACGGGAGCGGACCCCACCACCTACAGCAAATGGAATTGAAAGTTTCTCTGCCACTTTTTCAACAAGCTCTAAAAGCGTCTTCCTCTGCTCAACGGTTGCGGTTATATCGAGAAAGACAAGCTCATCCGCCCCTGCACGAACATACTGCTCTGCTAGCTCCACCGGATCTCCAGCGTCTCGAAGTTCAACGAAGTTTACCCCTTTAACTGTTCTTCCCCCCTTTACGTCCAAGCAGGGAATAATTCTCTTCGTTAGCATAGAAAATTCTTAAGCTCCTCGAGGGATATCTTCCCCTCGTAAATGGCTTTACCGATAATTACTGACTGAGCACCAGACTCTCGCAAACGCTCAAGATCGACCGTTGAGGAAACCCCTCCACTGACGATAAATTCAATATTTGGGAACTCAACTTGTAACCGCTCATAGAGTTCGAAGTCTGGTGCTTCAAGAAGTCAATATTTTTCAATTGAGGTGCAGAGAAATCGCGCCACTCCATCTGTCCGCCACCGAGACACGTACTCAGTGATGGTGACATCCGTATCTTCTTGCCAACCAGACACTGCGAGCTTTTGCCCGCGAACATCAGCCCCAAGAACGAAGCGCTCGGCTCCAAACTTCGAGAGCCACCTACTGACCTCTCCAGGGTCTTTGACGGCGGCACTTCCAACCGCAACAAATGTAGCGCCAGCTTTAAACGCGGCAGCGATATCCTCCTCGGTTCTCAACCCCCCACTAAAATCAACCTGTAAGTTCGTGGATTCCGATATCGCTCTCAAAACAGAGAGATTTTTCGGGACACCAGCCCTTGCCCCGTCTAGGTCTACAAGATGTAGGTAAGTGATTCCAACGTCTTCAAATTTTTGAGCCATTTCTACAGGAGTCGCTGGATACTCCTTCTGGGTATCGTAGTCGCCCTTAGAAAGACGGACGCATTTTCCATCAATGAGATCTATTGCTGGAATTATCTTCATATCGCTAAAAAATTTCTTAAAATCTGTTCACCAACTTTCCCACTTTTTTCAGGGTGGAATTGCGTAGCAAAAAAATTACTTCGTCGCAGAGCCGCACTGAATACTTCACCGTGCTGTGCGGAAGCCACGGTAAACTCCGGAGATACCGGGGCTCGATATGAGTGTACGAAATAGGCATACGCCTCCTCCGGGAGATCTTGAAACAGCTCTCCTCGAAGCTCCGTTAACTTATTCCAACCCATATGAGGAACCTTCTTGGGAGTTCTAAATCGCTCAACTTGCAAAGGAATAATATCGAGACATTCGGTATCCTCTTCCTCACTAAAGGAGCAAAAGAGTTGTTGCCCGAGGCAGACACCGAGCACCGGCTGTGTGAGGCTTTTTATGACCTGATCCAGTTTTCGACCCCTCAAATACTCCATTGCAGATCGAGCCGCGCCCACACCAGGAACAATAACTTTTGAGGAGGCTCTAAGAACCAAAGGATCATCTGTCACTACTGCCTCAGCTCCTAAACGGTGAAGAGCAAGTGCGACGGATTTGGTATTTCCGGCATTGTATTTGAGAATTGCAACTGTCATTCGAAACCTTTTTCTGCGTTCCCAACGAAGGAGATCAAAACACCCTTCTTCAGGAGATCACCTTCTCGATGGGACAAACAAGGATTCCTTCGGCCCCAGCCTTTTTAAGTTCATCAATTTTCCCCCAAAAATCATTTTCATTAATGACGGTGTGAACCGAGCTCCATCCGGACTCAGCAAGTGGAAGCACAGTAGGGCTACGCAGACCTGGTAACAGTGGCAACACGACGCCTAACGCTTCGTTAGGGATATTCATTAAAATGTACTTCGACTCTTTCGCCTTAAGGACCGAACGCAAACGGAAGAGCATATCATCAACGATCCTTTGCTTTTCAGCAGCGAGTTGCGGGCAGGCGATCAGCACGGCTTCAGACTCCAGTAGTACCTCGACTTCCCGAAGCCCGTGAGCAAGCAAAGTACCCCCAGTAGACACGAGATCGCATATGGCATCAGCCAATCCAATACCTGGAGCTATCTCCGTAGACCCTTGGATCTCGCGAACTTTTGCACTAATAGCGTTCTCTTTTAGAAATCGCTCGAGCGAACGGATATAAGTGGTAGCAATCGTCTTTCCCGATAGAGACTGAGGCCCTTGATACGCTTCAGCTTTCGGTACGGCTATCGAAAGACGACATCGTGAGAACCCAAGCGTTTCGAGAGTCCTCACCTCTCGCTCCTTCTCATGAACGAGGTTTTGTCCAACTATTCCGATATCCGCGACACCATCCGCTACATATTCGGGGATATCGTCATCTCGGAGAAAAAGAACTTCTAGCGGGAAATTGCTCGCTGACACCTTCAGTCGTCCATTACGGCGATTGATCTTGATTCCGCAGTGCGAAATGAGATCCACCGAATCTTCACTAAGTCGACCTGATTTCTGAAGAGCAATGGTCACTGCCTCTGCCATTCGTATTTCTCCAAACAAAACTAAAGACACGCCGTTCTAACGCACTTTACTATACTAAAGTAGACCATTCTTCGCTCTTTAGTCAATTATATCGTGGCATCCCACCAAAATATTCTTCAAGCCACTGGTCACTCCTGCCCCCTCAGCAAACTGAGCCTCAATCAAAAAGGTCGCTCTCATCAAAAAGGCGGTTGCCAAACCACGTCTCTCCGTTTCACATAGAGCCTAGGTGCGCAACGTGAAAATATTAGAGACCTCCTTCCTTTTAGGATCTGCTAATCAGACGATGCCGCACCTGATAGAGAGCAGTCACGACACGGTGTAATGACACACTGTGCAATCATAATGAGGTTCTAGTCGCAATGCGGTTACATCACTCCTTTTTTCTTAGCTTACTATTTGTTACTACGATTACAACTCCACTGTGGGCCATAACACTTGATACTTTTGAGGGGCTTCAGTCTGCCACATCTTTTGGGAACAACACGAACCCGGGTGCTACTGCTACCTCAATACGAACCAATGCTAATGCCCTCGGAGGTACTCGAGCTCTCGATACCACATCGACTAGTGGAAATCCTGCTCTAGATATCACCGCAAGCACCACGGCCACATCTCCTTTCTATTTCAATATCGCCCAAGATCCGAGCATTACTGGAATCACCCATCTGCATTATGATGGAGACCTGAACCCATCCACAGTTGATTTTGATGGCCTCGGGGGAATCGATCTCGCCGAAGATGGCGGCACTGCGTTCCTTCTTAAAGATCTCTTTTTTGATTACCCAGACGCCAAGCCCGCCTCAATATCAATACGTGTGTACGATGCCAGTGATGCAACTGGGGGCACTTACTCAGATTACGAATTAGTGCTCAACAGAGCATACAATTTTGAAGAAGTCGCTTTTGACTTTACTGCTCCAACCGGCATGGGCCCAAATGGCGCGGCTAGCATAAACAACGTTGGCGCATTGGTGCTTACGGTTGATGGATTCAATCCGGCGGCTGACATTATCATGAGCACCTTCTCAACCAACGGACCTTGCCCACTCACACCGGGAGTCGGCGGAAGAGTGCTAGATGACTGTGGAGAATGCATTCCCCCATCGAGCCCTGATTATAATCAGTCTTGCGTGGACTGTGTAGGAGTTCCAAATGGCACAACTCTGCCTGGAACCACTTGCGAGACTAACGAACTGGGTCCATGTAAGCCTGGCATTTACGACAATGATTGTTCTTGCCGACGGGTGAACAATCCAACTGTGGAAATCTGCGATGGCGCTGACAATAACTGCAATGGCGAGATTGACGAAACATATCCGCAGATTGGCGGAACGTGCGGCATCTCGAAAGGAGATTGCCAGGTCAGTGGTGTATACATATGTGACGATATCGGCGGAGTAAAATGCGACATTGACTTTTCTCAGGCCAATCTTTCAGATTGCGACATTGAAATAGGATGTGACGGCATCCCAGGAAGCGGAACGAAACCCGATGGCTGTGGAATTTGCGGCGGAGATGGCACAAGCTGTGAAAACCTTGAATGCGAGAGCGCTGATATCTCCTCTCTCCTCTTTCAACTTGACGGTGGCGCTAAAGAGCAAGAAGCTCTCGTTAGGTCACTTACTGGAATCATTAAGCGGAAAACTCGCAAAAAGCGTATCCGTGAATATGTTGAAGCTGTACGAGTTGACGCCCATTCTCGACAGATCGCGAACTGGCAGCTCTCGTGGACACTTCCAATTATTAGCGTCCAGTGCGAATCGGTTGCTGCGGCAGAGCTCTGCGTCTTCAACGACAACGGCATAATAGTTAACAACTACATCCGAGGATCGGAGGGTCTTCGAGATCTCGGATTAGATGCTGTAAAAAGACTAAAAAAGGTGACAAGGAACTCGAAACTCGTAAAGAGATGGCGAAAGCGACTTCATAATCGTCACACAACAAACCTTGAGATCGCAGCACAGGTTCCCGCATCGCAGGCTGTCTGTACTGCGCTCTCGTCCTCCGAATAGGGATTGAATGAGCCGAGTCCATTTGCCGGGAGTAACATGCTAATTGGGAGCGCACCCCAATCTTTGCTGGTGTATTCCCTTTTAGCACTATTGTTGGTGGTAGGAACTCCGGTAGTTACCTCACAAAGAGTAACAAGAGGCCCCGTTTGGAGAACGGCTACTACTGCAGATCGCTCTCCCGTTGCAGCTCTTCCAGCTCCTGACGAAGACTGAACCAAAAGAACCGACGCATGAAGCGATTCTTTGTAGAACCGGCAACCCGACTTAGCCTCTGCAACTTTGTGATGACTCGAAGGACTTCCTCACCAATATGCTTGTGAGAATCGATGGGAATAGGAACAGTCTCTCGATCGAGGAAAGACACATTACAAGTACCCAAAGGTTTGCGTGCGTCTCCCATAACGAGCTCCTGTAGATTCTATAACGAATAGTTTATCATGCGGTTTTACTGAGGGCGAGTACCGGATGGTGGAGGAAAATTCGTTGTATTCTCTTAATCATCCAGAACTCGATTGGAAGGGCTCATCCCATCCATATTCAACAACATTTACAGATATTTACTACCCCATTGAAGGGGCACTTCAGCAATCACGCGATGTCTTTATAGGTGGAAACACCATTCCAGAGCGGCTTCAAAGAAGATCAAATCAGGCGGATAACTCTCCTCTCGTCATTGGAGAACTGGGATTTGGAGCGGGGGTTAACTTCTTAGCCACTCTACAAGAATGGTCTCAATTACAGTCCCCTAAACACCCCCTTCACTACATCTCAGTTGAGAATGCTCCACTTCATCCAGTTGACCTAAAGAGAGCACTATCCGCATTCCCAGAGCTCTCAAGCTTTTCAGAGGAGCTCCTTGCACAATACCCTCCTCCACTAAGGGGAGCCCATCGCCTCCACTTTGCGAGGAACCAAGTCACTCTCGATCTGCTATTTCAAGATGCCCTTGAAGCATTCGAGTCTCAGTCTTTCACTGCAGATGCCTGGTATCTCGACGGGTTCGACCCAAGGAGAAATGATAGTCTTTGGAACGAGAAACTCTTCAAGATAGTGCGAGC
>JAGRAT010000231.1 GCA_020434495.1 Bdellovibrionales bacterium
CATTCAACGGAGTTCGCCTTCTCTCTGGTGGAGCCAATACGGTTCTTCAGGTGGGATTCGACTCACAGTCTACATCACAGATTTCCTTCACCGGAGTAGAAGGAACACTTTCTGCTCTTGGATTAGCTGGCTCTGGTTCGTCAGCACTCTCGTACTCAATTAGCGCTGCGACAAGCGTTGAAGCTCAGTCCGCATCTCGACTGGCTCTTGACGCCGTTAACAACGCTATCGCTTCTTTGGCCATCCAAAGAGGTAACCTCGGTGCATCGGAAGCACGACTCAACGTTGCCATTAAAAACCTCTCGGTATCTCGCGAAAACTTCGCAGCTGCTGAAAGCCGAATCCGCGACGTTGACGTAGCTGCTGAGGCCGCCGAGCTAACACGACTCAACATCCTCCAGCAGGCTGGTGCATCGGTACTCGCTCAAGCGAACCAGCAGCCACAGCTTGCACTACAGTTACTCGGATAGTAATTCGGCTGGTCGCCAAGTATACCAACTTGGCAATATCAGCCCTCCGAGTAGTTGAGACCCGTGTAATAGATTTTGGTGCCTCGCTACTTTCTGTCCAGGCCTTGTTAGGAATCTGATAAGGCCTGGCTTTAAACCCGACCCAAAATCGATACATCGAGTTTAGAGGAGTCTCGCATGAGCCAACCACTCCCGGTGACTCTTTGCTGAGATGCGGTCTCAAAGATGAGAGCGTATCTAGCAAAGAGTCCCGATTCCGTTTTGCTAATCGCGAGAAAGGAGTACTGCAGCGGCCATCGCTCCCGCAGCACAAACACTGATAACCGCCTTTTTCTTGTTTGAGCGCTTCAGCTCATGCGCGGCCGCCAGCAAAAGCCTCCCCCCTGTTGCAGCAAATGGGTGACCGATAGCAACAGACCCGCCATTCACATTGATCTTCTCGTCAGGGATAGATCCGATAGCTTTGAGTTCTGAATACTTCTCCCATCCCTTCTCCCAAGCTATTCTGTTAGAGATAACTTGTGCAGCGAACGCTTCGTGTATCTCAAAGAGATCAATATCTCCAACCGTAAGCCCCTTACGCTCCAAGAGCTTTGGAACCGCCAAAGTTGGAGCCATAAGAAGTCCGTCATTCGGATCGATGGCAGCAAACTCGACATCATCAAGATAGGCAAGAATTTCACGACCATCTGCCCTAGCCTTTTCCTCTGACATGAGACAGACCATGGAAGCCCCATCTGTTAAGCCGCTGGAATTTCCTGCGGTTAACGTTCCCTTATCTGACCTATCAAACACCGGTTTCAAGGAAGATAACTTTTCAATCGATGTATCTGGACGAATAAAATTATCCTTATCCACCTTCCCAATCGGGGCTATTTCTTCTGCCAAATATCCTGCCTCGGCTGCTTTCGCTGCATTTTGATGGCTACGAAAAGCCCAAGCATCTTGAGCTTCTCGTGTGACATGGAATTCCTTAGCTGTGAGCTCACAGTGTTGCCCCATCGTCATTCCGGTGGACGGCTCCTTTGGACTAGGAGGAACAGGGAGCAAGAATCCAGGGCGGAATGTTGCCAACTGTTTTAATCTCTGCCCCAGAGAGCGGGCCGAAGAAAGTCCGAGAAAGAACCTCTCCGCCTGTCGAGAAAATGTGAGCGAAGGTTGCGACATCGACTCGGCCCCTCCTGCCAGTCCAGACTGAATCCTGCCACTTTGAATGGAGTCACCAATGAAGGTTGCAGCGACTAAGCCGCTAATACAGTTATTCGAGACGAAGTGCGCACCGATTCGATTGGAGAGCTTTGACCGAAGTACAAGCTCACGTGCAGCATTGGGGTAACGAGGATCCAATAGTACTGTACTAAAACTCACCTCGTCGATCTCTTCATCCCGAAGTTGCAATGACTTCATTGTTGCTTCTGCCACATGCATTCCAAGATCGAGGAATGAATACGAGCGGAGATGGGTTCCAGCTCTACAGAAAGGAGTTCTTTTGCCGCCTATGAGTGCTACTCGAGTCATGATGATAGTCCTTCAAACTTTGAGGCTTAAAATTACTAGGGGAGACCCTTTGGCACAATGTAGCTCTTCGCCCTTGCTATAGTCCTAAGAGTTTTCCCAAGAAAAAAGGAGATATCTCCTGGGTCAGGGGAGATATCTCCTTAGGGTGAGTCATGAAGCAATGAAATTTAGTCTCAGTCCATCATGCTGCGAATATCCTTAGCTGCGGATCTCGAAGGTGTTCCCACTTAGGTGCCGCTAAGGTATGCGGAGCAATCCTTTCCAACGCTTCACGGAGTGGAGCTACCGCATCAGGGCGAAGCCAATGAAACTTTCGATCTCCAGCCAACTTTTGAGCTATAGGAGTTGCTCGAAGCTGCTTCTCTCGCTGTTCAGTACCATCGGAGAGGGCTCGAAGATCTATTCCGCTTGCACATTCAACCAACACCTCAGCGAATGCCTCAGCATCCTTCTTCCAGTCACCATAAGGAAGTACGGGACTTACCTGCACTCGAACAGGAATTCCGAATCGAGCGAGCGAACGCACTGCCTTAATTCGCTCCTCAACTCGAGGGAGTTGAGGAGTATAACGTCGCGCCACCTCCTCCAACGGTGTTTCGATTCCGTAGTTCACAACACAGTGCTTCCCTAGTCGCTTAAGCACCGGCAACGCCAGCACAAGCAGCGGTGAACGCGTTTGTATGCAGAGCATTCCTGGGGTGTACTTTTCAAATAGTGAGAGAAATCTCATTGAAGCATCAAATCTCCCTTCGAAGGGATGAAAGGGATCATTATTCACTCCGAGAATAATCACGGTCTGTCGCAAGACCCCTTGATTAGAGAGGCGATGCAATTGCTTCTCCAGTTCCGAATACGGATGACTTTTATCAAGCATGTAGCGGCTACGGAGTCGAACAATTTGCTGTTCCCCCGGAAGACGCAGGGTGAAGTCTTTTAGAAAACTCAAGTCTGATTGGATGGCATGTTGGCCTAGAGCAAGGCCATTCTCAAAGGCGTCAACCGTGTAGAGAATGTTCTGTGCTTTTTCGGCACTCGTTTCCTCTTGTAAACCCATATTGCCTCCTTAACGGAAAAGCTTACTTTAACCTACTTAAACTTATAGATGGTGCGAGCACAAATTCGATTCGCGTTAACGCTTTTTTACTTCTCTGTGAGCGCATTAAAGAAGAGAATGCAACAAACATTGATTCATATTATATAGTTACAAGATAGAACGGTGATTGAATTTTCGCCTCGTGAGGAGCCGCTCTACCGAGCGGCCTCTATACCGCGATTCTTAATTTCAAGGCTTAAGGAATCTCAGATGCAAATATGTGGGAACGGATGACTTGAATCTGTCTCTCAGTGTGCTTAACTGTATTTCAATGCGCAGAACGGCAAGCGAAAGCGCCACGCAGAGTATCCGGTCTCGCGATGACCCAATTGCGACACGAGTACGGGTGTGTTCTTTAATGTTCATCATAAGGATGAGTAAGGAAAAATTACGATGTCAGACAACGTCAAAGAGATTAGCGATTCCGATTTCGATCAAGAAGTTCTTCAGTCGAATGTTCCGACTTTGGTGGACTTTTGGGCACCTTGGTGCGGGCCATGCAAGAGCATAGCGCCGATTCTCGAGGAGATCGCTGGAGAATATGAAGGGAAGATCAGAATCGTAAAGATGAATGTTGACGAAAATCCAGCTACTCCGTCGAAATACTCAGTTCGGGGAATACCAAACCTGGTGTTCTTTAAGGCTGGTGAGGTCGTAGAACAGATTGTTGGCGCTGTGCCTAAAGAGCAGCTCACCGGCGCAATCGACAAGGTCTTATAGAATAGGTCTTATAGAAGTCGCTTCGGCCTAATTCTACTGATTTGACCATTCTGCTTGATTGGGCTCATTCTCCTGATTGGGCTGTCCTGTCGTTCTGTTCCTATGGAATTGTAGGACAACTTCTAGAACGCCCCTAGACCGAGAAGTGAGAATTTCATAAGGTGATGCTTCTTTTCCGGGCGGTATTCAATGGAATCAAGTTCACCAGATTCAGCGACTGTTCTCTCTGCAGCTCTCTCCTCAGCAGGAGAGCCGGTCAGATCAAAATCTTCGGATGCTTTGAATTCGGTAAACTCATCAAAGAAGCTTGGCTCTGAGTCGACTGGCCCAAACAAAAAAAAGTTTCTCTGGGAGTACAGAATTACTCCAACTGACTATATGAACGAGACCACAGCAGCTGACAGAGAAGCGCTACGGGAAGCGCTCAACAAGTCCGCCTTCCATTTTCTTAGCCTCTCACGAGCAGTATACTTAGAAAGTTTAGGGATCGTCTTCCCCATCCTTTCTGAGGAACGCTCATCTCATCAGCTCGGCAATCGATATGCCATAAGGGAAGAAACAGTTATTCGATTTCTCTTTGAGAAATGCGGCGAGCTAATTGCTTTTCACAAAGAGAAGCACCAGTCGCTGGTGGAACTGCCTGAGCTTGCAGAGCACCTCTACGCCCACCTCCCGATTGAATATCAAATTCGGTGGGATGAAAAAATGGTGCGCCGCCTCCTTCGAGGCCTATGCCAATCCATCCGAACGGAGGTAGTAGTGGATGGCTATTCCGGCCAACTTTCGTACCTCGGAGATCTCTTCGCACTCCACAATAGACAAGGTGAAAATGCGACTGACTGGTTTGCTGGAGCCAATATTCTCCTATACCCAAGAAAGAGCGTCCCCGTTCGGACAAGAATTCGATCCCACTATGAGCAACCGGTGCTGGAGTCCGCATGGGAGCTGTTGGAAGCAGGATTTGGACCTCAGCTGACAACGTTCACTCTGCACCTCGCCGATGAGCTGGAACAGCTTGGATATGACAAGGAAACCTTCACCTCTCAATTACCGGAGGAGGCACAAACTTTTCAAGTCGGAGCATTTGTACAAGATTCAGGCACTCAGGATGAGGTAATTGTATTTTGCACCGATGGCTTACGTGAGATCGCTAATCCTGAGAAAATTAAAGGGTCAGACGCGACTTGTTCGAGTGAGATTTTTGGATGTGAGTTAATAACTCAAATTCGACGTTCCGATCTGATAGCGGAATCAAACTACTCTCAAGAGCACGACGACTTAGAACTTCTGGAAATCGCGGCAAGGGAGTCCGCTTTTGTTCGAAGACTTCTCGCTATGGCTTGGATTCTCCTTCAAACACGAAAAGACAAAACTCTTCGACCTGGACTGGGATTCTCCTCGGAAGGATCAAGATTGTCCGACAGGAAGGGAGGAATTTCCGGTATCTTCACTACTCAATACAACAAGATCTCCCTCACACAGCGCGCTTGTAACGGAAGGTTTGCTTACGTAAATATCCTCGGAGTGACTGAAGATGAATTGAGATTTTCTGAATTGCGATCTGCTGAACACTTAGAGGCACTACTTCAGTGTAAGATGCTCGACCAAGTGAATTCTCCAAAACGAAAGTCACTCTTCGCTAAAGCCGGACCAATTGCGGCACCTCAAACTGCGGCACCTCAAACTGCGGCACCTCAAACTGCTGTGTCGCAAACAAAAGAACAAGAAGCAAGCATTGGCTAGAGCGCTTCTCGAAAGTTATTGCCGCGAAGCGGTGATAACTTTTAGCGCTCGTCTGCCGTAGGACAGACCTCCC
>JAGRAT010000232.1 GCA_020434495.1 Bdellovibrionales bacterium
TCTTCGCCCAACGGATAACCATGTGGGATAACTCCCCTATGCTCATGGAGGGGTTAAATTGAGCACACACAAAAGAAAGACCGTGATAGTGACCGGCGCCAGCTCAGGCGTGGGTGAGGCGTTAGCCAAACGACTACTGAAAGAAGAGCGATTCAACGTCATCGCAACGGCAAGAGTTGAAAAAACTACGGAGACCGAACTCAACCTTGGTGGACCAACCCCACGGCTCGCCGTCCTGGATCTCGACCTGACCTCACACGACAGTCGAACCGCATTCGCACAAAACGCGCTGCAATGTTTTGGCTGCGTTGATGTGCTCATTAACAACGCCGGCATAAGCTACCGCTCGGTCGTTGAGCACATGAACCGCAAAGAGGAATGGTTACAGCTCGAAACCAACTACCTCGGCCCTCTCGCACTAATCCGAAAATTCCTGCCCCACATGCGCAGCCGCCACTCGGGACGAATACTCAACATCTCCTCAGTTGCTGGGGTGATGGCGATGCCCACCATGAGCTCTTACAGCGCATCAAAATTTGCTTTGGAAGGCGCATCAGAAGCTCTGTGGTACGAGCTCAAACCTTGGAATATTTCGGTCTCGTGTCTCCAACTCGGATTTGTGAAGAGCGACTCCTACCTAAATGTGTACCTGAGCGAGAAAGCAGAGCGCTCCCTGAATAATCCAGAAGACCCATATCACCTCTACTACCGTTGCATGGGAGAGTTTGTGGAGCGGTTGATGCACCGATCCCTCGCCACCCCCGAATCGATTGCCAACGCGATAATACGGGTCATAGAACGAGAGTCTCTCCCCCTTAGAGTCCCGATTACACTGGATGCCCATTTCTTCTTCTGGCTAAGACGGATCTTCCCGCGTAGGCTGTATCATACGATTCTCTACCGAAATCTCCCGAGCATTTCACGCTGGGAAGAAGCGGCGCAAAAGAAGATGCAGGAAGTATGCGATTTGGACGAGACGAAGCAGATCTAATCTTTCGAGGCCTTTTCTGTCTCATCTTCGTTGGACTTGGCGCAGAACATCTATTCTCTGATCAACTCATACAGCGGCTAATGCCCGAATGGATCCCCTACCCACGCATGGCTTCTATCGTGTGTGGCGTTTGGCTTACCGTTTGGGGCGGACTCATTCTTATCGGTTACCAGGTGAAGCTTGCCGCCTTTGCGCTTGGAGTGTTTCTCGTAATCGTGACGGTGCTGGTGCATGTACCCGGCGTAATCATGGAACCGACCCTTCCGGAAGACGTCGCCTGGATGTGGACCATCCTCCAGCGAAGTAATCTCGCAAAAAATCTCTGCCTCCTTGGCGTCTGCTTTATGCTCTTTTATCACGATCTTGGGAAGTACAGCGTCGAACATTACCTCGGGAGAGACTCCAGTAAGAAATCATGACGAGATAATAGCTCTCCTAACCCGCCCCAAAAGAAAAAGCAGCTACTCGACCGTCACACTCTTTGCGAGGTTTCGAGGGAGGTCGACATCGGTTCCATTCAGCACCGCCACATAGTAGGCGATCAACTGAAGCGGCACGGTAAGCAAAATGGGGCTTAAGAGATCATGCAAAAACGGAACTTCAAGAACGTGCTCACAAACTTCCCGTAAATCGTCGGCGCGATCAGAATCGGTCACCGCGATAATCCGCCCTTCCCGAGACTGAACCTCTCGCAAATTCGAGAGTGTTTTCTCAAACTGCTTATTCGCTCGCTGCAAGGTGATAACGACTGGCATCTCCTTATCAATGAGCGCGATAGGCCCGTGTTTCATCTCCCCTGCCGGATACCCTTCGGCGTGAATGTACGAGATCTCTTTCAGCTTAAGCGCGCCCTCAAGCGCTACCGGATAACACACTCCTCGACCGAGATAGAGAAAGTCTCTTGCTGAATAAAACTGCTTAGAAACCTCTTCTAAATTTTGGTTCAAGCTCTAAGGTTTGACGCATGACAGTTGGCAGCTCAATTAATGCCGAAGCGAGCTCCTTGACTGTATCAGTACCAACTACCCCTTTCTTTTGACCAAGAAAAGTCGCAAAGAGCAGAGCAGCCACAAGCTGTGTCGTAAACGCCTTGGTTGAGGCAACACTAATCTCTGGCCCAGCATGGGTAAACAAAACGTGGTCTGCTTTTCGAGCGATAGAAGACCCAAGCACATTACAGATGGCAAAAGTTTCGCAGTGGCTTTTTGCGAGATCGAGCGCCGCCAAGGTATCCGCCGTCTCTCCCGACTGCGAAATGACTCCCACCAGTGAATTCTTAGAGAGCACCGGCTCCCGGTAACGGAACTCTGAGGCGTAATCGACATCAACAGGAATCTTTGCAAGAAGTTCAAGATAGAACTTCGAGACCAAGCACGCATGCCACGCGGTACCACAAGCGACAAGAGAAATCCGATCGATGTTCTTCACCAATTCATCAGAAAGTTGCAGATCTGATAAAAAGATCGATCCATCATCAATATTCAACCGCCCTCGAAAGGTCTCCCCAAGCACCTGTGGCTGCTCATGAATCTCTTTCAGCATGTAGTGTTTATATCCACCCTTCTGAGCAGTGACAGGATCCCAGGAGATCTGCTCAATCTTGCGTTCTACCCTCTTCCCGTTGTTCTCGATCAGAATTTCATCAACTCCAACTTCTGCAAGATCCCCGTCTTCAAGCACCATCACCTGCTTTGTAAAGGGCAAGACGGCAGGAATATCGCTTGCGATAAAGACCTCATCAGATCCGAGGCCAATCACGATAGGAGTGGCGTTCTTCGCGACAAATATTCGGTCCGGGGTATCTTGATCGATAGCGAGGAAGGCAAAACTTCCCCGAAGCTGGTCGCAGGTATCTTTCAGAGCTTGAAAAGGTGCCTTAATCTTCAGCTCTCGTTCGAAGAGCTTGGCGGCAATCTCGGTATCGGTTTCAGAGGCAAAAGTTACCCCCTGCTCCTTCAACTCTTCTCTCAGCTCGATGTAGTTCTCGATAATTCCATTATGAATCAAGCTCACCCGACCAGCACGGTGTGGGTGGGCATTTTGCTCAGAGGGCTTCCCGTGAGTGGCCCACCGGGTATGACCGATACCGATAGTTCCCTTTCTTCCGTGCTCTTGATTCTTCAGTTGGTCTTTAAGCCCTTGAAGCTTTCCGAGCGCCCGAGAGACAAACACCTCTCCATCTTCAACAATAGCAACGCCAGCGGAGTCGTAACCACGATACTCTAGCCGCTCTAAGCCGCTGAGAATCACTTCCAATGCTGAAGAATTTCCGATGTAACCTACTATTCCGCACATACTTTACGGCTCCCGATAAAGACCGGGAGGTAGGTTACATCAGCTCTACTACGAAGAACAATCGAAGGGCTACTTTGCCCCAAAGTCGATTTCGAGCGGATACCAGCGAGTACCACCACCGTGCTGGGTCACTCCGACTTTCAACTTCAGGTCCTGAACAGCTGGAACTGTTTCACCAGCTGCCTCTCGAGCATCAAAGCTTAACCGCTTGAACTCAATGGTAGCTGGGCTAGCACCACCAGTAGTGGTAGAGAACTCAACCGTCTTGTCAATCAAGGTGGTACCGGTATCCCCGGCAGGATCCCACACTGCCACAAAAGTCATCTTCTCTACCGCGGGGTCAGCTATCTCAAGGGTGATCTGACCTATCTCACCACCGCGAACACCTACCCGTACTTGACCACCGAGATTTTCAGTAGTCAGTGGTTTCGATAGCAGGTCGGCAGCTTCTCTCTGTCGAAGTCCAAATACGTACTCGCGCTCCTGAGTTTTGAGATCCGCAACACTCACCTCTAAGCTTCCTGATGCACCATTTTCTTGGTAGCGAATCATAAAGGTGAAGTCATCAGTAAGGGTCATCGCCTTCTTAGAAGAAATAGCAGCTTGTAAATCTCTATCTGATATCTCAAGAGTACGTCCTGGTGTTAGGAGAGCTGAATCAGATGGGGTCCATGTTCCAACGTGCTTCCCCTCTCCGTTGAAGAGCACAATTTCTAACTTCTCAAGGTCTTTCGCTTCATTAGTTAGGTAGAGTTTTCCGAGATTTCCGTTCTCATCCTGAGATACAGAGAGATAGGTGTTCGGGCCGTGAGTCCACTTCTGCGCAACTGGATCGTACTTTCTATTTGCCCGCTCTAATTGAATTCCGTAGCCACTCGGCAAGGCTCCTGGCTCTAATGCTTTTTCCTTGGCAACTTCATCTTCTGGACCGGTAACGGCACCAGGATCAGCGGGCGTTGACTTCTCTTTTCCTGGCTCTGCCGCTCCAACTACTGCTGGCGGACTTAAGGCTTCAAAAAGCTTTGTTCCACCTATTCCAGCGGTCAATCCACCGGCAACGAGCGCTATCGCTTGGGCGTGTCTCTTGAAAAAACTCTGCCCGGCTCCGGCTCCAGCCTCTGCGGCTCCAGCGGCGTCTTCTGCTGCCAACCTCGCAGCATCGTCTTCATCGAGAAAGGCTATCAAGTCCTCATCAGCACCTGCTGGGGATCCTCCAGCATCTCCTTCTCTCGCTCTTCCAGCTGCTTGATCTCTTGGGCCTTCAAACTGACTCATTGTATTCTCCACATTCTGAGTAAACTCCCCCACTAGTGGTGTTATTACCTATCTTTCGGCTAACGTAGCAAAGTTACTGCAACCACCTTCGATATCCTCTGAGGAACAGGGACCTTATGCAAATAAAAGCGATAGCTGCCATGACGGCAGATCGAGTGATAGGAAAAGACAACGCCCTCCCCTGGAACGTTCCTGAGGATATGAAGCATTTCGTAAAGTTAACCAAGGGGCACTCCGTTTTGATGGGGAGAAAGACATTTCAGTCCGCCCCGATGAATTCTCGACCACTTCCGAAGCGAAAGAACATTGTAGTGACGAGAGATCCCGGTGGCCAACCTGAAATTGAATCGGTGGAATACACTACTGACCCGAGACGGTACATAGAAGAGTGTAAAGCTGGAGCTCGAGAACTTCCTTCTGATACGCTTTGGATAATCGGCGGCCAGAACCTATACGAGCAAACCATGGATCTCCTGGATGAACTCCATATCACCATCATCAAGTTGGACGTTATCGGAGATGCCTACTTCCCCCCTTTTGAGGAACAGTTTGAGCTCGTCTCTCAGGAAGAGATTGATCCGTGCATCTTTCAGCACTACATAAGAAAATAAGGGGGTTACCAGTCTGATTGAAGCAAATCCCTCAGGCGGCCAGATAAAATAGTGAAGTGGTGGCGAGTTCGGTTCGCGGGGGTAATCAAGATGTTATCAGTCCAATCAGATTCAGGCCGATTTCGTTCTGGTCAATCAGAAGCTGGAATAGCGACAGTAGAAGCCGCCATTGGTTCGGCATTCCTCGCAATACTCTGTTCTGCGATTGTAGCGGCCGTCGGCCTACTCTTCGTAGAGCTTTTTCAGGACACCGAAATTGTGATTTCTGGGGGCGGAACGTATACCTCCCAAAGTAGTGTGAGCAACTCCAGTTGCGGTACAGCAATTGTTGATGGTGTTTGTCTCACCTGGGACGACTACTTTGCCCAGGATCAGAGCTCCAACTCCCTCACCCAGGGAAGAGAGGGCCAATCCGGTCGTCCAACCACCTCCCGTCCGAACAA
>JAGRAT010000233.1 GCA_020434495.1 Bdellovibrionales bacterium
TGTAAGACGACGTTCTTTGTTTGGCGAGTCAAAGAAACCCCTTCAGCGCTTCGATGCGCTTCTGAAAGTTCGGAAGTTTCGATTTGATCTCGGTCTTATCTAGTATTTCGCTCATTGTTGAAAGTGTAGCGTGAAAATTTGTTAAGGTCACTATACTGCTATCGACCAATGGAATTCTTGGATTCCAGAAATCAGCACTAAGATTTGCCAGTTAAGCGTGAGTACGCCTCCTGAATTTCGTGAAACTTTAAAACGGACTCTCGGAGGATGCTCTCATCAACGCCTTCTTTTGGTTGCATGTCCGGATGGTATTTCTTTACCAGCTTTCGATACTGCGCTTTCACCTCGGTTTCGCTCGCCCCGTCATGAAGTTCAAGAATCTCAAAATCAGTTGAAGGATCAGTAACAACATTACCGCTAAATACGGCATCTGCCTTTCGCTTCTGACGTCCAAAGGTATCGCTCCGTACCTTCTGACGATGTTTTTCGAACTCGCTGCCACTCGCTCCTTCGAATGAGTTGTCAGCCAATGGAATTCCAAACTTTTTGGCAAGAGTGTCTCGGAGGAGCCAGAAAGGGCGGATGGGAACACCGAGCGCTGCGCGCACAGTTTCAACCGCATCAACTTGTGAGGCGGTAAACTCACCATTGCTCATTGCGACTCGAAGCATGCCATCCATTACTTGAAAGGGTTCTAGCCAGCGTGGACCCGAGGTGATGTACAACTTAAACGCTCGCTCGACCGTGAAACGCCGGTCCTCCGGTCCATCACGGCCCTCTCGAAAAGCTTCCTTTGCGATATCGTGCTGATTTGCCCCTATGTAGCACTTCATCAACGATTCTGTAGCGTTGATGTGCTGTGCGGTTACTCGTCCACTCGCTTTTGTGACTCGCCCAAGGAGATAGAAGAAAGCCCGGATTTGCTCACTGTCTGCTTCATACACTACGGGTGCCTCGGCCTTATTCCAGATCTTCGGAAGGGCCTCCTTGATGGCGCGTACCGCAGGCAGAGTCGACTCCAGGATTCTTTTCATACCAACAGGTATAGCGTTCTTTGAGATCAGGGTAAAATTTCTTGTAGGTCAGTCCAGTAGTCAGTGTTCAGTTCTCATTCAGAGCATTGCATTCATTTGATTGGGGCTATACTACCGGCTTGCAGATGAAAATGCGTGAGGTCTAGTCCTGTCCCTTACTTAAAGACTTATCTGCCGGTCTACTAGTGGCGCTTGGTCTAAAAAGGTCTCTCAAGTTCAGGAGTTGATTGAGTTGGGTCCTGCTGAACACCCTCCATCCAACTTTGATCAAAGCCAGGATAAATCGTTCGTGTACACTCACAGTGTGGAATGGTCCAAAAGATATCGATGTAGACATTTCCCTCTGGAATATCTGAAGCTTCTCGAATTATCCAAGCTTCAAATCCCAAATACTCACAAAGTCCGGGAAAGTCACCTGAATCCTCTGGGGCGTCATCGCCGAGACCGTGATAGACACACTGATCGGCGATCACTGTTTGATCGGAGAGAACTGTCCAATGACTAAAAGCTTCACATTCTTGGCGGAGAACCTCTTCGAGACCTCGATTGAGGTCGTCCATGATGAAATCTATGAGGTCATAACCGAGTAGTTCAATGGCACCAAGTGATAAATTGAGGAGGAATTCTGGGATACCGGACTCTACCGCGCCTGACTCAAGGATCTCTCTTCTTGCGATATCAAGGAGGTCCTCCCAAAGCTCTTCATCGCAGAGCTGTTTTGTCGTAAATCTTGTAAACTCCGAGTCGACTTCTAGTTCAATACCAAGTTCCCCGGCCTTTTTAACAAACCTGTCAAACTCTTGATCTGTAAAAAATGTGGGATGATTAATCCGAGTGCTCTGAGAGAAGCCAGGTACAGGAATGGGGTCAAAGCGTTGCGCGAGAGCAGAAAATGGCGTCAATGCGCATAAGAGCAGAACAAGTAAAACCCTCCGCATTCTAACCTCCTTGATAAAATTGGGCTTCCATACTGCCCGCAAATAAAACTCCCGGTCTGAAAGGGTTATGCACATTACAAGTGCAATGTGCCCTTATTTATTTCATCCTAAAAGGAGTGCCGATTTATCTATTTTGAGTGGGATGAGGGATATTCTCTTCTTCCCGGTATCTTTTGATGGACAGGTGAATGAGGTGTTTCGCCGAGAATCCAAAGTTTCCTTACGCTGTCTCGCTTTGTGGCAGCTCCTATTATGATTGGTGCTGTAATTGGCTGCGCTGGGCGGGCGGGATTGCTTGACTCGGGTGTAGAAAAGAAGGCGTGCTGGCCTCACTGTATGTTTGGACCAATTGCTTCACTTGTCTTCTGCACCGACGTCTTCTGAGCGCAGAGCAAAGCGATAGGCGAGGGCTGCAATTGAGCCAATCGCAAGTTGACCAAAGAGAACCGCCTTCCCAGCCAAGTCAGGATATCTAAATCCGATGAGAGAAACTACTGCCAGTGGAGCGGCTGTTTTTACAAATCCATCGCGATAACCGAGCGATAATTCAGGTTTCTCGGGGGAGTCCATGACAGCAGATCTTTTGGAGCTCTCAGGTTCTTTATCACTCATCATATGGCAAAACGCTACAAGTAGTGCCCCAAGGCCGAATGCTCCCGAGAATCTCTCGCCGCACCCAAGTCTCAATGAACAGAGCGCGACGCCGGTTCCAATCCCACACGCAAGAGTTGCATGTGAGACTGCTAGCAACCGCTCCGACCAGATTGGAGTATCTTTAGGGGGGTCGGGATTGGGTTGCTCGCTCGACTGAGATTCCGATAGCTGGTGCTTCTGTTGAGTTTCAGGTTCCAGCCTTACGCTCATATGTGCCGAGACATTAAGAGTCTCGTCTAGATCCGGTACGGACATGCGCGATGGCAAATGCACCTCTATCCCTCGTTCTGGGCGGACGGTATCGAGCTGAAACACGGGAATTCCTTTTACAAGGCTGAGTAGAGGGCTCTGAGATGGAGTCGATGCCGCCTTGTCATTATAGACGCTACTCCTGCAAAATTTTCTACGCAAATCACCATAGATAAAGCGCTATTCGTATACGCAGCACTAGATTGATCTTCAAAAGCAAAGACACGCGCCAAGCCATTTCTCTCTGTAAAGGTTCCTATTCCCTCGGAATCTCTACCTCAAAAAGGGTAGAGAGGAAGGTCGCGGCATCGCGGATTCCGAGTTTGCTTTGAGTTTTGTTTAAGAAGTGACCGGCAAGCTGCCTCCCGGTCACCTTTTTGTCGAGGACTTGGAATTCTGCTCTAAGGAATGATTCAAGATGAAAGTTCCAGATCGAAGCCAAGCCCATGGAATCTTTTTGGTGATGATCAAACCACTCCCTCAGCGCAGCTTTTAAGATCTCTCTACCGGGAGGTCTATGTAGCCCTTGCTTTAACTCTTTATAGGTAGTTGGAGGTGAATCGTCGGTATTGACTGCCGCGACTGCAGCATCGCCAGCTAGCTGCACAAACGATTTTGAAGCAACCTTATCAATCCTTATCGCGCCCTCAGACTGGAGCTGCTCGAGTGCAGCGGCGATGTCTTTGTTTTCAAAGTTTTCAAGTTTCCCAAAGTACTTTCCCTCCGATCTTCCTTGTCCGATACCGAGTAAATAGTTTTGGAGTTCTCCGGGAGAGAGTTGTTTCTCAGCTACTGCGCCAACGATAATATCGAGCACTTCTCTGGGGAAGCTAGCGAGATTCTTTAGCCGCCCTGCCTGTGCGGCAGCTTCCGCTCGCTCTGCGATGGCGTTGTTCTGAAAGTGGTCAAGGATAACCTGCCTCGGAGTCTCAGCCCCTGAGACGAGGTAGAGCATCTCCTTCTCACGACCAAGGGTTCGCTGAAGTTTTGTGTCGACAATGCTCCCCGAGAGAAGCGTTTCCCCCTTCGTTATCTGTTCAGGAGAGTAGTGCACCGTTATGGTTCCTTGGTGAATCGTTACAATCCCTGTTTGTTCTAGAAGGGCGAGAGCTGCCCCAGCTTGATTTCGCTGCGTGCTTCCAGGATGTCCGGATCGATCGATATAGGCACTTTTGTAAAAGGGAAAAGTTGGTTCCGCAGCGCCTGGCTGATGAGTCATTCCGAGAGACCAGAGACGATTGACGTGTCTGAAAACGGTCTCATAAGAGGGATTCTGGCTATCACGGAAGAATGAGAGCGTTCGAGCATCTGTTGGGGAATACAGCAAAGTCGCGGTTGATGGCAAACCATCACGTCCGGCCCGCCCGACCTCTTGATAGTAGTCCTCTAAAGATTGCGGGGCTTCAAAGTGAATAATTTTACGAATATCTGGCTTGTCTATTCCCATGCCGAAAGCTTTTGTTGCGAGCATTACCGGGGCGATGCCAGCGAGGAATTTCTGTTGAGCTTCAGCTCGTTCATCACTCTGCATGCGCCCGTGGTATTGCACGAAACTCAAGCCGTTTCTGTGTAAAGTCTCTGCAAGGTAATCGAGTGAGCGGATGCGAGCACAGTAAATGATCGTTGGTTCTCCACTCTTCAGTGATGCCTTCGCTTCTGCAACTACAAAATCTGCCTTATCTCTAGTGGAGAGGAAGGCGTTCTTCACCTGAAATTCGATATTTGGTCTATCGGGATTGGCATTAAGCTGGAAAGGGCTATTCAGTCGCAATGATCTGATGATGTCTTCCTGCGTCCGGGCACTTGCGGTTGCCGTAACTGCCAACACCGGAGCATCGGGAAATAGGCGTTCTCGAACATCTGCAATCTTCATGTAGTCAGGACGAAAATCGTGCCCCCAAAGGCTAACGCAGTGCGCTTCATCAACAGCGATTCTATTGACTTGAATATTGCTTGCTTGTTCTTCGAATTTTTTTGTAACGAGCAGCTCAGGAGAGACGTAGAGTAATCGATACGCACCCTCAGCAGCAGCAGCAAAGATTGCGAGTTGCTCGGGGAGCTCCTGGGTGGCATTGACGTAAGCGGCAGGGATACCGCGCCTATTGAGAGTGTCTACCTGATCCTTTTGAAGGGCTTGGAGCGGCGAGATAACGAGATCGACTGCTCCACTATTTGAAGCGGCCGGCAGCTGATAGAGTAGCGACTTGCCACTGCCAGTTGGCATTGTGGCCATGACATCATGGCCGGTCATTACCTGAAGCAGAATCTCTTCCTGGTGAGGTCTGAAATCTTTGAAGCCAAAGTAGAGTTCGAGACCTGCGTGTAGCCAAGCGTTGATAGCATCGAGGGATTGTGGAGCCTTCAGCTCTGAATTCTTAGTGGGGGGAGCGCCCCTTCTGTCATCGGACGGAGATCCGCTACTACCTTGAGAAGTCCCCACCATTGTTTACTCGCCTAAAGTGTTCACCAAAAGTAAGGCCGCTTCGTGCCACAACTTTTGAGGATCGCTGTTGAAATGAGAGAAAAATACCAAACGCGAGTTTATCACAGCGGTGCGGCTAATAAAGTTAGCCGGAATTATTGATTAGAGCGCTTCTCGAAAGTTATTGCCGCGAAGCGGTGATAACTTTTAGCGCTCGTCTGCCGTAGGGCAGACCTCCCAGAGGGAAGATACATAGCAGTTCTCATGAATCAAAGCAGCGTCAATCCTTTGGATTGACACAGTTTT
>JAGRAT010000234.1 GCA_020434495.1 Bdellovibrionales bacterium
TCCGCCAAATGGATCAACAGCGGAAGCAATCCCAGATTCCTCTGCCACTATCTGCTGCGTTCTAAGAGCGACGGTAGCGCTCTCTTCAGTCGGGAGACCGAGCGCTTCATCATAACTATTGGTGTGCAACGATTGCGTTCCTCCAAGGGTTGCAGCCATCGCCTGAATCGTTGTCCGTACTATATTATTTAGTGGCTGCTGCGCGGTGAGGCTACTACCAGCGGTTTGAGTGTGGAAACGAAGCATCATCGTACGCTCATCCTTGGCCCCAAACCGCTCCTTCATAAGTTTTGCCCAGATGCGACGAGCCGCTCGAAACTTCGCGACCTCTTCCAAGAAGTCGTTATGGCAATTGAAGAAGAACGCTAACCGCTTTCCGAATTCATCGATGTGCAACCCCCGAGAGAGCGCAGACTCAACGTAGGTAATGGCGTTTGCAAAGGTAAAGGCGAGCTCTTGCACCGCCGTACTTCCCGCCTCTCGAATGTGATATCCGGAGATACTGATAGTGTTCCACTGTGGCGCGTGCTCGGCGCAAAATGCGAACATGTCTGTCGCTATCCGAAGCGCCCCATCCGGCGGATAGATATAGGTCCCGCGGGCGATGTACTCCTTTAAGACATCATTCTGAGTCGTTCCCCGCACATCCTTCGCCGAAACTCCCTGCTCTTCCGCAACGGTAAGCAGCAACCCGAGGAGAATCGCAGCCGTCGAGTTTATAGTCATTGAAACAGACACATCTTTTAGCGGGATTCCCGAAAAGAGCTCTCTCATATCTTCAAGGGTCGAGATGGACACGCCGACCTTCCCGACTTCACCTTGAGATAAAGGGTGATCCGGGTCTCGTCCCATCTGGGTCGGGAGGTCAAACGCGACGCTTAACCCAGAAGAACCACGAGCGAGCAGCAACTTATACCGCTCATTGGTTTCTCGTGCGGTTCCGAACCCCGCATACTGCCTCATGGTCCAGAGGCGGCTACGATACATCGTCTCATGGATACCCCTGGTGAAGGGATATACACCTGCCCTCTCAGCGTCTTCACCACCGTAATGACTCTCAAGCTCAAGACCCGAGGCCGTTAAGAACTTTTCCTTTCGCTCTTTCACTTCTTCTCTCCAATTTCTATGGTATGAGAACTTCAGAGAGGAAACCAGTGAAGAATTCAGAGGTCCGCCCAACACTACAGGCTTTGTTCGACAAGGAACAGGAAGCCGAGGCCGGTGGAGGCAAAGAACGTATCGCGAAACAGCACGCAGCGGGGAAACTGACCGCACGGGAACGTATCCTTGAGCTGCTCGATCCGGGCTCTTTCATTGAGTTCGACAAATTCGTAACCCACCGGTGTAGCAATTTTGGTCTTGAGAGCAAGAAGGTTTTAGGGGATGGAGTCGTCACCGGAACCGGGAAGGTTCATGGTCGAGACGTATTCGTTTTTGCACAGGACTTTACTGTCTTCGGAGGATCCTTAGCGGGCGCTCATGCGAAGAAGATCTGCAAGGTAATGGATCTCGCCGTCGAGAACGGATGCCCCATTATCGGACTTAGCGATTCTGGTGGAGCTAGAATCCAAGAGGGTGTTGAGAGCTTGGCCGGGTACGCCGACATCTTCTACCGCAATGTTCACACCTCCGGAGTTGTTCCCCAAATATCCATCATCTTAGGCCCGTGCGCTGGAGGAGCGGTGTACTCCCCCGCTATTACCGATTTTGTGTTCATGGTCGAAAACACGAGCCATATGTTTATTACCGGTCCGGATGTTATCAAGACGGTGACTCATGAACAGGTGACGAAAGAGGATCTCGGTGGAGCGAGGACCCATGCAGAGATTAGTGGGGTTACTCACTTCACCTCTCCTGATGAGAGAACTTGCCTCCAGCAGGTAGCAGAACTTCTCTCCTATCTCCCTCAGAACAACTTAGATCCGACTCCGATTGCCCCTTGCAATGACCCAGTCGCTCGAGAAGAAGAAGAGCTCAACTCCGTAATCCCTCTCGACTCGAACAAACCGTACGACATGAAACAGGTCATTCGATTGGTTGCCGACAATGGCGAGTTTTTTGAATCGCAGCCACTTCATGCTGCGAATATCGTAACTGGCTTCATACGACTCAATGGCCGCTCCGTAGGAGTTGTTGCCAACCAGCCTGCCGTCCTTGCTGGCTGTTTGGACATTGCAGCTAGCGCTAAGGCCGCACGCTTCGTTCGCTTTTGTGATGCATTCCAAATTCCACTCCTTACCCTGGTTGATGTCCCTGGGTTCCTCCCCGGAGTCGCCCAAGAACATGGTGGCATTATCAAGCACGGAGCAAAGCTCCTTTACGCTTTTGCAGAGGCCACTGTTCCGAAAGTGACCGTAATTACCCGTAAGGCTTACGGTGGAGCGTACGACGTCATGAGCTCAAAGCACCTCCACGCAGATATCAATCTTGCTTTTCCAACGGCTGAAGTTGCCGTCATGGGAGCACAGGGTGCTGTAGAGATCATATTCCGAGATCAGCTAAAGGGCCTCTCGGGGGATGAATACGAAAAAGAAAAAGGAAAGCTCGTAGCGGAATACTCCGAAGCATTCCTAAACCCTTGGCAAGCTACCGAACTCGGGTTTGTTGACCGAGTAATTGAGCCGAAGAAGGCTCGCGCCGCGCTTGTGAACTCATTTGAACTTCTGAGGAATAAGCGCAAAGCCACTCCGAAGAGACGACACGGAAATATTCCACTATGAGCAATACAGAGCATCCACTCATCGACGGCATCCCATTCGTTGTTGATACGAAGGTTGGATTGCGCGGAGAATTAACAGAGGAAGAACTTGCAACGATTGCAATGACCCTCTCTCTTATTGAAACAACTCCAGAAACCACGAGTCTGTTTGGTTCAGCCGCAAGAATAGAATCCGTGACGGAGGGCCTCTGATGGGGAAAAAATATCAACTCACCATTAATGGTCAACGGGGAGACACGGTACACTTCGAAGTCGGTGGGAAGACGTATGCTGTCGAGATTTCGCCGAAGTCTCTGAGGACCTCTTCAATCTCGTCAGCATCGTTATCTGCTCAACCATCAGTAGCAGTCAGACCGGCCGAACAAAACGGATCGGGAAGTGCTCACCTCATTGCCCCAATGCCAGGGTTGGTAGTCTCGGTACAGGTTAAAGAAGGTCAAAAGGTCAGCGCCGGGGATCAGGTCCTGGTTCTTGAAGCGATGAAGATGGAGAACGCGGTACCTGCCCACCGTGACGCCACCATTGCCAAGGTCTTAGTAAAACCGGGTCAGCAGGTAGAATCTGGGGCTGTTCTGATTGAGCTGAGTTAGTACCCGAGCTCGTTGGTTTTGCGGGAGCTGGTTTTGCGGGAGCTGGTTTTGCGGGAGCTCCACTATTGTCGATTTGAAGTGCCAATATAATTTGAGCACTATCGTAACAGTCTGAAATAATGCAGATTCCTTAAGCTTCGGAGGAATGTTTGACTGCGATCCTCCAGAGGCTCATACTTTCGCCGTCCTAGAGGGATGAATTTAGGAACAATTTTTGTTCGGTTCGGCTTTACTTTTGTTTACGTTTTTGGGATGAGCACGAGACGGCTTGTTCGGCGTCACCGCTTCCCCACTTGTTGTCTAAATCCTTCTTTCGCTCATTACATAACCGCTTAATGCGTGGAGTTAAACATCTGTAGTTGTTGTGCCTGTACACGGCATTCCTCATCTCGTTCCTTTCTTTTCCTTCTCCCTATTATCTCCCTCTTCTTCCTGCTCACCCCCTCGCTCTCATTTGCGCAGCCGTATGTCGCCAGTGGAGATGTGTTCCCAGATGTATGGGATTCAGTGGATGCGGCTTGGGAGAACGGAAACCCAAGCGGTTACTCTGAGACAGAAACGGCTGCGATGGTGTTAGAGGTAACCACCAACACTACATCAGCGCTCAGTGTGGATCTCTGCCTGCAAGTTCTTGATGGCTGAACCAAATATGCCTTTGTTGCTTTTGATAGCTGGAATACCACCCACAGCCCAACCCTTCTTCCAGATGGAAACCCAGTATCAATTGATAGCACAAACGGATTTGTCTCTGGACAGAATGCAACTATCGTTAGCGTTACTTCTCCGGCACTTGGAGCGGGATTTTGTGACCCGGAATACCTCGGTATTACCGTAGTTTTTCAAAAAACCGTTGGAACCAGTTCTGCTTGGATTTTCTGGGGAGGCGTTCTCTCTCAACAGGGCGATGTAACACCTTCAGGATCACCGGATCCAAACGTCCCATCAAGTGCGAGCTCAAGTTTTATCAATGGGGTATTCCAATCGCGTATTGCAGGGGTTGGTGCCAAAACTATTAACTTCAAGGGAAACCTCATACAGCTGACCCCTGGGATTAGCTTAGTGAAGACTGTAACCACCACTAGTGGTACCTGCGGCGTAGATGACACCAACACCATCTCGGTACCTCAAGGGTCACAGGTGAAGTTCTGCTTTGTTATTCAGAATACCGGCCAAACCCCACTCATCGATGTGACCTTAAACGACATCACTTTAAATGTGGATCTCACGAGCAGCCTTTCAGGGCTCACGAACCAAGACAATGACGGATTCGCTGACGACCTTGCGATTGGAGCCTCTGCTACTGCCGAGTACATAACCACAGCGAACAGTAATATTGAAAACACCGCGATCGCGGTTGGAAGTGGTCAGCAGAGCCAAGACATGGCATCTGCAACCATATACTTCTGTGGAGATGGAACGGTAAATCCAAACGAGCAGTGCGATGACGGAAACATGACCTCAGGGGACGGCTGTAGCGCACAGTGCTTAAACGAGTTCTGTGGCGACGGAACGACTCAGGCTGGCCTCGGAGAGCAGTGTGACGACGGGAACACGAACTCTGAAGACGGATGCGACGCGCAGTGTCAGA
Organism: Bdellovibrionales bacterium; assembly: GCA_020434495.1. Taxonomy (GTDB): domain Bacteria; phylum Bdellovibrionota_C; class UBA2361; order UBA2361; family RFPC01; genus RFPC01. The sequence goes on from JAGRAT010000234.1 coordinate 4,898, forward strand.
CCGAATTCTGTGGGGACGGAACTACTCAAGCTGGCCTCGGCGAAGAATGTGACGATGGGAACACCACCTCTGGTGACGGATGTGATGCAACCTGCTCAGTGGAAGTTGAAGTTGACTGCTTCGGGGTTCCGAACGGCACAGCAGTTCTCGACCGATGCGGAGTTTGCGGTGGTGATGGAATGGACTGTCTCGAGTGCACTTCTTTCGACAACTCTGCCGCCCAGTTCTCGCTGGATGGAGGAGTAGATAGAGTGCGTTCTCTTGTAAAGAGATCTGGACGAATCCTCTTCAAGCGGGCGAAGTCTCGTGCCACAAAGGCCTTGGCAAAGGACATCATTCGTATGTCGAATGACCTCTACCAAGAAGGTTGGGCTACCGTTTGGTCAGTTCCTACCACTGGAACGAGCTGCACGAATGAAGTGTTCTGCGTTCAAAGCGATTTCTCTGCAGAGGTTGATCAATACACTTCCGTTCTGGACTCCTTACAAGATCTTGGCAAGACTGCCATCAGTAAGGTGAGAAAGATCGCTAAGCGGAAGAAGTTTGGCGCACAGATCCTGAAGGAACTTGCACTCGCTGTTCAGGAGAACGCAGCGTTAAGCGCCCAACTGACGACCCTGTCAAGCCAGTGCGACGACGCACAAGCTTAGGCTTGCTTTAGGAAAGTTGGACCCCTCCGAGACGGT
>JAGRAT010000235.1 GCA_020434495.1 Bdellovibrionales bacterium
AAATTCCGTTTCACAGCCAAATCATGTCAATAAATTTCAGATGAATTCTCTAAATGAGCTAAGACTACCTCCCTAGAGTTCCACATAAGCACATCAATTAGGGAAAGCATCGGCCTAAACGGGAGTCTCGGGTGGGTGTCATATTCAAAGGTTTCAAACTCCAAAAAATGAATTGCAATACCCCTCCTATTCCAATCATCTAAATTAAAAAGATTCCGACCGCTAACTGGGTTTAAGTAAGAACTCGCTCCTCGTTGAGCACAGATCTCCAAGGCCCATTGACCGGCATGAGATACGCCTGAGAAATCATAGTCACTTTGAGAGGCGATTGAGCACTCGAACTTGAGCCCAAGGTAACGACAAGATTCTCTCAAACACGAGATATTTAAATCTCGCAGTAAATGTCCCTCCGCATTCGCAAACACTGAAGCTACCATCTCGACTACTTGCTCGTAAAATGGGGCCTTCTTGTAATACACCCGGAGCTGTCCCAGAATTTTACTCGCTGAGGCTTCCTTTTCTGCCAACCTGACTTGATTAAGCTTTTTACCACCACTCCGGTCAACGGCAACTGTTATGTACTGTTCTCCTTTCACAGCCTCCAAGATTCTATTTCGATTCATCCAGTGGCGAGAGTGATAATCTACGACATCGAAGACTACCCAGTGCCGAGTCCTATGAATCAGAGCAAAATAGCCAAGATAGGGAAAGAAGTAGGGCTGCATTATTCCAAGGTCAAACAACGATTCAACTCCCTTAAGAGGTTAAGTGACCTTTTAACTCTTGGGCACTGCCTTGAATAAGACCGATAAGTCGAGCTACCTTTCGGCAATCATCCTTGGACATTTCACACCCTAACGGAAGCTGTATGGAAGCCTTATACAATTTCTCGCCTTGCGATCTGAAGAGGCCGAGTTCACTTGGGTTACTGGAAGTTGCTCCGCACTCATAGTAGTTGACTTCCAGCTCACACATAACGTTCTCCGCTCGTAAGATGCTTAGAAGCTGATCCTTATTCATCCCAAAGCGTTCTTCATCTACTTCTACAATAAAATTGCTAAAAGCATGCTCCGTCCCCGGTAACTCATTCACAATAGATAAACCATCAATGCCATCAAGTTCCTGGCAGTACATGTCCCACTGCGCTCTTGCCACGTCTAAGGTGGAACGCAACGATTGCAATGCAAGTAATCCGAGCGCAGCTTGCGCTTCTGTCATTTTCGCATTCATTCTCAAAGGACAATGGGTTTCGGAATGTGTAGCGTGAAAATTTCGAGCGGTTCTCAGTCGAGAAGCAAGATAGTCATCGTCTGTAGTAACACAACCACCTTCCAGGGTATTCACCAAACTATATGGCCTGAAAGAGAGCACCTCCAGAGATCCAAATCCGCCGACGAAAGAGCCAGCACTCTTTGAGCCAAAAGCATCAAATGCCTCAAAAACGAGTTTGAGCTTGTTAAGGTCGGCAATTTGCTCCAATTCTTCAACCTTACATACCCTTCCCCATGTGTGACTTGCTAATATAGCACACGTCTCTTCATCTATGAGGGACTCGACTTGATCCGGATCAAGACAGAAAGATTCCCTTTCGATATCACAAACGACAGGCCGAAGTCCTACCCATTCCAAAGCCTTCATACATGAACTTCTCGCTAGTGCGGGCACGATGATGCTGCCTCTGAGATCAAGCGAGGCAAGCGCGACCATAAGTGCGACGGTCTCGTTCGTTACACAAACAGCATGCTTCACTCCGAGATATTGGGCTACCTGCTCGTCTAACTCCTGAACGAGCGGGCCATGATTCGTGAAATATCGACGGTCGAAGATTGCATCAAATGCTGATTGAAAGTCTTGGCGAGAAGGCAAAGGAAAACGAGTGCCTTGCCTAGCAACCGCAAATTCTGGTGTTTTTTCTCCCAAGGTAGAAAATATTTTTGCGAGCTCCGAGCTTTTCATTTCAATTTTCCACCATTTCGTTCAAGCGAATTTTGATAGCCTCTGCATTCTGATGAATGAAGGTAAACCACGTTGCAAGAACCTCGATATCTCTCAGCGAAAGGCAATCTCCGACGGGCATCTGAACAAATCGCTCCGACAGCTCTTCAGTTACCGGGAGAGAAGGAACTTCTAATTCAATCGGGAAGTGGGAGCTGTGGTGCACTGGCGGGGAATAATAGCCACGGGCAAGGCCACCTTCGGATCTCAGAAGCATAACTACCTGATCTCGGCTAAGTGGCCAATCTTGGGGGATCTCCAAGATAAAAAATTCATAATTAAAATCGTATTTCTGACCATGCGATGAGTGCTGATCGTACTTTACCCATGACACCTGAGGAACGGACTCAAACTCCCTCGCATACTTTTCATATTTCGACCTGTTTAATGCAATAATTTGATCTTTATCCTCGAGCGAGGCCAAGGCTAGAGCTGCATGAACGGGGTTCAAATGTCCGTTAAGTCCAAACGAGATCCAATCATGACCTGGATCTTCACCGTAGCTTCTTACCGCCCGGAGATCCGTAGCGATCTTTTCGGAATTCGTCGTGACGTATCCCCCTTCGAAGCCGTTGATGATTTTCGTTGCATGCAAACTAAAAATTTCCGCCTCACCAAAATTTCCGACCGGTACTCCATCTATGGAACAGAGAATTCCATGCACTGAATCGTATATAACCGGGAGATCATTTTCCGATGATATCTGCGCAAACTCCGTCACATCAGCAGGGCTATTAATCTGGTGAACGGCCAAAATAGCCACTGTATCGGGACCGAGAGACTCGCGTACCGCCTGTGGCGATATAGCTTGAGTCTTCTGTTCAACATCCACGAACTTAGGCATGAAGCCTGCCCAACGAACGAGATGTGGCAATCCGGAGTATGTAAACGCCGGTAAAACGACCTCCCCATGCTCCTTACCGTAATAACTTCCCATCAACTTCAATAATGCAACGATGGCGACACTTGCATTCGCATAGGCAATGCAATGTTTCACTTGATGAACTGATTTCAGTCGGTCTTCAAGTAAGAGAATAGGATCCAACTCCTTTCCGTTGTCGGCGCCTGAGAACAAATAATCACAGTATCCATAGAAGGATTCGCGCTTGGGCACCCATAGTTGACCGATTGGCCGAGGAGGCTCAAACAGCTTATCTCCACCAAAAATTGCCAAATCAGATATCTGTCGCTTCAAAAAATCCATAAGCTATCGAATCAATAATAGATCAAATCTGTAACTGCTACTGTGATACTCATTCGGCATTCGAAGCACTTCGGTGGTCCAACCTATTCGGCTTGCATTTCCCGCAAGTTCCGTTGGGCTCCACCACCTTCCAATGGCAGAAGTGTTATCATCAAGCTTATAATCAGTAATATCACGTCTCTTAAAAAATGTGTCAGCCAGATTTCGATCAGGAATATTTCCTATCAGAAAATGCGTCATAGAAAAGTTGTGAAAAAGTTTTTCAACGAATGGAATGGCTGCATCCTTCGGGAGGAACTGAAACGAACCATAACAAAGACCTTTCTCGAATTGACAATCGGACGGAGCATCAACAAACGCAGAGACATCCGCGCAAACGAATATTCGGTCAGGGTTTGCAAAATATTTATTCGCGACACTTACGAGATATTCGGAGTAATCGACTCCAAGACCACCCTTACATCTTTGAAGGATTCTTTCGCTTAACGCACCATTGCCACAACAGAGATCAAGCAATCTATCATCAGAGGTTAGACGAAGTTGGCGAGTCACTTGCTCAACAATCATTTCAATTTGCTCTTCTGACACCGCTACCCCATTCTCCGTTCTTCGCACTTGGGTCCAGAAGTCCGTTTCCGGAAGGGCTTTGGTAATCTCCTTATAGTAGTGTTCTGAAGTGTTCATCTGGTTCTCAGTTCTCCTCTTGCAAAATCGAGCTCCAATTTCTAATTGGAGAATCACTCGGCAGGTTCGCTAAGGCCCTCTCCCCCCAATCACTTAACTTATAGTTGTGAATGCGCGTTTGAGCTTGCGCTTTTCGGAGGTCTGCCGCTAGGTGAGCGTTCCAGCTTCGCTCACGCGGAGGCTTATCGTAAAATTCATCTATCTTGATGAGATAGTAATCATATTTCTCTTGATAATCGTCTTCAGTCCAAAGCGGTGGATAAATGTCAATGAAAAAGCACGGGGCATCATGAAACATTCCGCGCTCCGCCCGAAATATTTGGTCCCCTACTTCTAGCTGATCAGCACGCAGCCGCATTTTGCCCTTCTCGAAAAAGTGGAGATTAATGATACGCGCGCCTCTCAGACTAGGAACGTAAATCCGATCCAGAATTTGGAATCCACGATACTTATACTCCCAGGCGCGGCCGTTTCTCACCATTTCCTTGCAGAGCGAGTAAAGCTTCTCGGCGTTCTGATCGTCTAAGTATTGGAGAATGTCGCCTTGAATGCAGATATCGAAACCTCTGTCTGCAAGGAGCGCCAGTCCCCTATCGTTATTTCGATGAATCTGTTCGAGGTCGAACCGCGCGGCGCACGAACCGGAATCAGAGGGCCATTCGGAAGGGCCGCTGATAAACTCAAGCTTCTCTGACGAGAATGGGAGACTTGTGGTTTCAGGAGAGTTCGAGATAACGAGCACATGGTCAAAATAGTGGGCCATATTCTCCAAAACAAGCGCGGTGTTGTATTGGTAGCCCATTCTCTCAATTGGGCCTAGGGGAATCTGCACTGCTATGCTCACATCCATAGATTCAAAGAGCACGCGTTTTTATGAAAGATCGCATCTATGTATTGTACGCAATTAGCATTTAAGCTCCAATATCATAGTTCGATTTCCGCAAAATTGTTACCATTTTGCAGCAGTTTTCAAAAAAATTAAGCCGAGAGGGTCAGCTTTTCATAGGCTTTGAGCAACCGAGCGATAACCGCTCCTTCGCCATGATGTTTTTCCGCAATCAACTGCCCATTGTTCGCTATGCGCTCCCGAAGCGTACATGCCTCAAAAAGAGAATCTAGGGCTGCCGCAACGCATCGAGGATCTTTCCTCTCGACTATGATGCCGTTCTCGCAGTGCCTCACGCCATCAGACGCGCCACTTTTAGCAAATACTACTACGGGACGCCGTTGACGCCACGCTTCAAACACAGAGCGACTAGAATGAGGGAAATTGTGCAAAGAAACTACCACATCAGAAGCCGCTATTAGCGGCTGGATATCGCTAGTAAGAGGTAGAAGTTTGATCTGGCCTTTAGGAATGGATTCCAGTTCACAATGTGTTCGAAGAGAATAGAGATATCGCAATCTATCTAGTACACCAACCTGAACTAAGAACAGCTCTAAATGCGCAACACACCTATGAAAAAGTCTAAGTTGGCACGGCCTTCTTCCATCGAACATCGCACTCCCGGCAATCAGAATTTTCATAGGATTTTTCAAGTGCCGCCTACAAAGAAGAAGCTCTAATGGCCCCTTCCGCCACACCAATCCGCCCAGACTCAAAATCACGAAGTCGCTCTCTCGGAAGCCAAGTTCCTCGCGACATTGTTTACGAACATCACTGTTCGGAGCGGAATCACCAGGGCCGGCGATG
>JAGRAT010000236.1 GCA_020434495.1 Bdellovibrionales bacterium
TTGGAAGACCGCACTGGTGGAGCCTCATCTCTGGACCGATAACGATTACCGAACGACCAGAGTAGTCGACCCGTTTTCCAAGAAGGTTCTGACGGAAACGCCCACCCTTCCCTTTCAACATATCGCTCAACGACTTCAACGGTCGCTTGTTCGGTCCGGTAATTGTTCGTCCTCGGCGACCGTTGTCGAACAACGCATCAACCGACTCTTGAAGCATTCTCTTTTCGTTACGAACGATAATGTCTGGAGCATTAAGCTCGATGAGACGCTTCAAACGGTTGTTACGGTTGATTACCCTACGGTAGAGATCGTTCAGATCACTGGTTGCGAAACGCCCACCATCTAGTGGAACAAGTGGTCGGAGATCAGGAGGAATGACTGGAATAACTGTGAGAATCATCCACTCTGGCTTGTTTCCACTCTTCAAAAATGAAGAGAGAACCTTTAGCCGTTTAATGTACTTCTTCCTCTTTGCTTCAGAGGTTACATCAGCAAGATCCTGACGAAGAGTGGCACACTCCTTCTCAACATCAATATTCTGAAGCATCTTAAATACGGTATCCGCCCCCATTCCCGCTTCGAACGCACTTCCGTGCTCGGTGCGGAGGGTACGATAATCCTTCTCTGTAAGAAGCTCTCCGTAATCAAGGCCAGTCTGCCCTGGGTCAGTTACGATGTAGCTCTCGAAATAGAGCACCTTCTCGAGATCTCTGAGGGTAATATCAATTGCTGTAGCGATACGGCTTGGCAGACTCTTCAAGAACCAGATATGCGCGACTGGGCAGGCGAGTTCAATGTGCCCAATTCGCTCTCTTCGCACCTTTGACTGAATGACTTCTACGCCGCACTTCTCACACACCACACCACGGTGACGGAGTCGCTTGTACTTTCCACAGATACACTCGTAGTCCTTAACAGGGCCGAAGATTTTAGCGCAGAATAGCCCATCACGCTCGGGCTTCAGGGTTCGGTAGTTAATCGTTTCCGGCTTTGTTACTTCACCGAACGACCAGCTGCGAATTTTCTCTGGACTCGCAAGAGAAATTTGGAGTGCGTTAAATTTAACTGGATTCTTTGGTTTCTCGAATAAACTAAAGAGATCATCCATTTCGCTTTTTCCCTAAAAAGCGCCAGCAATCAACCAGCGCCACAATAAATTTATCTACTGCAAAAAATTTATCTACTGCAAATTTATCTACGGTAAACACAACCTGGTTCCCGTTAGCCTCGAGGGTCGCACCATCAGGAAGCTCTCCCGAATGGTGCACACCCCTCGAAGCAGCAACCCTCCGAAGAGAGTTAGCCAGCAGCTGCCTCTGAACTCCCCTCTGCTCGTGGAGAAACATCAACAACAGTTGCTTCCTCATCGTCGGCATCCATGTCTTCTTCAGACTCTTCCTCGACGAGCTCAACATTGAGACCGAGCGATTGAAGTTCCTTCATCATAACGTTGAAGGACTCAGGTAGCCCTGGCTCCAGAACGTGCTCACCCTTAACAATGGATTCATACATTCTCGTTCTACCGCTGACGTCATCGGACTTCACGGTCAGGAACTCCTGCAAGCTGTAAGCTGCCCCATAAGCGTAGAGAGCCCACACTTCCATTTCTCCAAGTCGCTGACCACCGAACTGCGCCTTACCACCCAACGGTTGCTGCGTAACCAACGAGTATGGCCCAATAGACCGTGCGTGGATCTTGTCATCAACAAGGTGATTAAGCTTCAGAACGTGCATGACACCAACAGTCACCTGCTCTTTGAAAGGAGCTCCGGACCGTCCATCGTAAAGCTGAACCTGGCCAGTTTCACTCTGTCCTGTGAGCGACAGCATCTTCCCAATGTCATCTTCTGTAGCAGCATCAAACACTGGAGTTGCAAAGTGCACTCCCTTCATCTCCCGTCGACCGAGCTCTAGGACATCATCATCACCCAACTTCGAGAGGAAGGTCTGATCTTTGTCGTTCGTCATCACCTTACCAAGGAGTTCCCGAATCGTGTCAGCAACTTCTTTCTTTAGCTGAGGAGTAGATTCCTTTCTGGCTGCGCCAGAGATTGGGTCTATGACCTTATCCAACTCTTCTCGAATCACTCGTCCGACGTTCCAAGCAGCCCACCCGAGGTGAGTTTCAAGGATCTGTCCGATGTTCATCCGAGATGGTACCCCGAGCGGGTTGAGAACCACGTCAACCGGGTGACCATTTGCGAGGTACGGCATGTCTTCCTGCGGAACAATTCGAGAAAGCACTCCCTTGTTTCCGTGTCGACCAGCAAGCTTGTCACCAACCTGGAGCTTACGCTTGATGGCGATAAACACCTTCACCATCTTGATCACACCGGGCGCGAGCTCATCTCCCTCTTTCAGTCGAGCGATCTTTTCATTGAGAACCGCCCGCTTGGTATTCATGAGCTGACCGGTACGCACCACGATCTGGTTGATGCGCTCTTGTAGAGCTTCGTCTCCAACCTGAATATCCCTCTGATACTCAAACGGTACTCCAGCGAGAACTTCAGGAGTAAGTTCTACCCCCTTGGCGACAAGCTCCTTACGGCTTTCATCAACGAGCCGGGAAGTAGTGGTCTTCCCAATAATGTGTTCTTGAATCTCCTTAAGCGCGGCGTCTCGGATAACGTTGATCTCATCACGATAATCACCTTCAAGACGCTGCTTCTCTCGCTCTTCGATTTGAAGCGCTCGCTCATCCTTCTCAGTTCCCTTTCTTGAGAAGACTTGCGTCGCAATGATAGTTCCCTCAACTCCTGGAGGAAGTTTAAGGCTGGTATCACGCACCTCGCCCGCTTTTTCACCAAAGATGGCTCTCAAGAGCTTCTCTTCTGGGCTTAGCTGAGTCTCACTCTTTGGGGTAATTTTCCCAACGAGGATGTCACCTGGCGCAACTTCTGCTCCAATTCGGATAATGCCAGACTCATCAAGATTCTTGAGAGCCTCTTCCCCGACGTTCGGAATGTCACGAGTAATCTCTTCTTTTCCGAGCTTCGTATCCCGAGCAACACACTCAAATTCCTCTACGTGGATAGAAGTGAAGATGTCATCCTTAACGAGGTTCTCGTTAATGAGGATGGAATCTTCAAAGTTGTATCCATTCCACGGCATGAAGGCGACAAGCACGTTCTGACCAAGCGCAAGTTCTCCCATCTCCGTACTCGGACCATCCGCAAGAATTTCATTCTTCACCACTTTCTCACCCGGGCGAACAATTGGTTTCTGCGTAATGCAAGTATCCTGGTTTGACCGTCGGTATTTCACCAAGTTGTAGATATCCACACCGGTATCAAGCGGATCATCTGAAGTCGCATCGGCTCTTACAACGATTCGCTCCGAATCGACGGCAACGATCTTCCCAGAACGCTTTGCGACAACGGTAGCGCCAGAATCACGCGCAACCACTTGCTCCATCCCAGTACCAACAAGCGGAGCCTGAGATTTCAGACACGGCACTGCTTGGCGTTGCATGTTCGAACCCATGAGAGCTCGGTTTGCATCGTCGTTCTCAAGGAATGGAATAAGCGAAGCAGCAACACTCACGATCTGCTTTGGGCTTACATCCATCTTCGTCACGTTCTCCGGCGGAGCAAGAACGAATTCCCCTCGGTCACGGGCCTGGACAGCTGCCGCTTTAAACTTACCAGTTTCGGTAAGGTCCGCGGCTGCCTGAGCAATAGTTTCACGCTCTTCTTCCAATGCAGAGAGGTAAACGATGTCAGAACTAACGACACCGCTGTTGTCTACCACACGGTATGGCGTCTCAAGGAATCCAAACTCATTGACTCGCGCGTACGTGGCGAGCGAAGAGATCAGACCAATGTTTGGACCTTCCGGTGTTTCAATTGGACAGATTCTTCCGTAGTGAGTTGGGTTTACGTCTCGAACTTCGAATCCGGCACGATCGCGTGTAAGACCCCCAGGCCCAAGCGCTGAAAGTCGTCGCTTATGCGTAACTTCAGACAGTGGGTTAGTTTGATCCATAAACTGCGACAACTGCGAAGAGCCAAAGAACTCTTTTACAACTGCGGCTACCGGCTTGTAGTTGATAAGGTCTTGCGGGACGAGGGTATCAATGTCCTGCATTCCCATCCGCTCCTTCACCGCTCGCTCCATACGCACCAAGCCGATTCGGAATTGATTCTCAATCAATTCACCCACTGCTCGAATACGTCGGTTTCCAAGATGATCGATGTCATCAATGGTGTACCGCACTGGATCTGTCGCATTTCGGAGATTGAGGAGGTATCGAACGGACTCGATGATGTCCTGCTCAGTAAGTGTTCCGAGCTCGAGGGACGGAGCCTCCTTTCCTTGCGACACATACAACTTGTGATTCAGCTTATAGCGACCGATGTCAGAAAGATCGTATCTGTCGGCATTAAAGAAGAGATTCTTAAAAGTCGCTGCAGCTGTTTCCGGACGCGGTGGATCCCCAGGACGCAATCTTCGGTAAATCTCGACCAAACTGTCAGTAACAGCCTGTCCAGAGAGCCGTGCATAGAGATCTTCACGAGCTGGATCCATCTTGTCAGTGAGAAGGGTCTTGAGCAGCGAACTCCCGATATCGTTTTCCTCGAGATAGAGGACTCGGAGCATCTCAATTCCTTGGCTGAGAAGGAGCGAAAGCGTCCCCTGCTCTACCACTTCGCCCTTAGCGTTTATCTTGTCAGGAGTGAGCTCTTCCCCAGCATAAATGAGGACATCGAGATCTTCTAGGATCTCACGCACCTTGTCCTCAGAAAGCTTTTCAACGCACTCATTGAAACGCTCCTTAATGACATCCCAACCGATGAGAAGCTCGCCAGCATCAACAATAATCTCGCCAGAGGTTGGATGAACAATATCATCCTCAGCCTGAATAATCGTGTCAGCACAAACCATTCCTGTTACGGAATCAGGATCGATTTCAACGTGGGTAATTCCCGCTTCCTTCATCCTCCGAAGAACCGCGCGATTAAATTTTCCACCCTTTTTGCAAAGCACCTTGGTTCCAGACTTAATCTCTCGAAACGAACGCTGGCCTTCGAGCTGCTCAGCAACAAACTCCTTAGTGATAAGCCCGCGTTTCCCGAAATACACTTTGTCAGTTCGGTAGAACTCGGAAAGAACTTCGTCAGCAGAGTAACCAAGCGCTCGAAGAAGAATACTCACGTTCAACTTTCGACGTCGGTCAATCCGGACATGAAGGATGTCCTTGATATCAAACTCAAGATCGATCCAAGAACCACGGTAAGGAATGATCCGCGCACTGTAGAGCAACTTCCCGGAGATGTGGCTCTTCCCGTCATCATGACCAAAGAAGACACCAGGAGAACGGTGCAACTGGCTAACAATAACTCGCTCGGTACCATTAATGAGAAAAGTTCCGCGCTCTGTCATAAGCGGAATTTCCCCGAAGTACACGACATCTTCTTTTAAAGCGCTAAGAGTTTTGTTTCCGGATTCGGCATCAACATCCCACAAAACGAGCTGAATAGTTACTCGCAGCGGGGCTGCCCAAGTCATTCCACGATCACGACATTCATCAACATCATACTTCGGTTCACCAAGTTCATACTTG
>JAGRAT010000237.1 GCA_020434495.1 Bdellovibrionales bacterium
AAGCTCAAACTTCTTGGATTAACAGACGCCCAGGTGAAAGAGATTGAGCGCTCAGGAAAAGCGAAAGATAAGGTCACTATTTATGCTCCCACTGGAGGGATTGTCGTTGAAAGAAATGCCACTGAGGGCATGTATGTGCAAACAGGAACTCGCATCTATTCGATAGCGGATCTGTCAAAGCTTTGGATCTATTTAGATGCTTACGAGACTGATCTACCTTGGATTCGCTATGGCCAAAAGGTTGAATTCTCAACCAAGGCCATCCCAGGAAAGACGTTCGCAGGAAAAATATCGTTTATCTCCCCTATCGTTGACGAGGCTACTCGAACCACCAAAGTAAGAGTTACGGTCGATAACTCGAAAGGTCTGTTAAAGCCGGGACTCTTTGTTGATGGAATTGTAAGAGCAAGCATTTATGGAGCAGGTAAAGTTATGGATGCCTCCCTTGAAGGGAAATACATAGGCCCAATGCATCCAGAGATTGTACAAGACTCCCCTGGGAAGTGCCCAATTTGTGGAATGGACTTAGTGCCCGCTGAAGAACTCGGTTACCTGACTCATCCAGAAGATGTTCTTGAACCGTTGGTTATTCCCAAATCGGCACCTCTTCTCACTGGAACACGAGCAGTTGTCTACGTAAAAGCCCCCGAGACATCAAGGTATGAGCTAAGGGAAATCTCTCTCGGCCCACTTGCGGGCGATTTTTACATCGTTGAAGGCGGTTTAGATGAAGGAGAGCTCGTTGTCTCAAGCGGCGCTTTTAAGATCGATGCGGATCTACAAATCCGGGGGAAGAAGAGCATGATGAATCCTGAAGATAGTATCGAGATGAAAGGACATGCTGGACACAATATGTAGCGAAATTTTGAGAGCCAACAATGCAAGATTCTAGAACTCCCCTTTCTTCGATTATCCGCTTTTGTCTTGAGAACAAACTTGTAGTCTCTCTCTTTGTTCTCTTTGTTGTGGTGTGGGGAGTTATGGTTGCTCCCTTTGACTGGGAGACAGAGCTTCTGCCTCGTGATCCAGTACCCGTGGATGCCATCCCAGATATCGGAGAAAATCAGCAGATCGTATTTACGAAATGGCCAGGACGATCTCCACAAGACGTAGAAGACCAAATTACCTATCCCATGACGGTAGCACTCCTTGGGATTCCTGGAGTAAAGACAGTTCGAAGCTATTCGTACTTCGGCTACTCCTCTATCTACGTCATCTTCAAAGAAGAGTTTGACTTTTATTGGTCCCGATCTCGCATTCTGGAGAAGCTCTCAAGCTTGCCTCCTGGAACACTGCCCCCGGAGGTTTCTCCAGCCCTCGGGCCTGATGCAACTGCTCTTGGGCAAGTCTACTGGTACACGATTGAAGGACGAGACAAGGACGGAAACCCTACAGGAGGGTGGGATCTTGATGAGATCCGAAGCACACAAGACTGGTACGTTCGGTATGCACTTCAGGGAGTTGAAGGTATCTCAGAGGTCGCTTCTATCGGTGGCTTTGTAAAAGAGTATCAGATTGATGTTGACCCAAACGCAATGCGCGCCTACGGAGTTAAGCTCTCTGAAGTTATTGATGCTGTTCGAGCCTCTAATATCGATGTCGGAGCAAGAACAATAGAAGTCAACAACGTTGAGTATGTGATTCGTGGACTAGGATTTATACGAGCAGTTTCGGATCTTGAAAATACGGCTGTTAAGGCATCAAAAGACAGTAAAATTCCAGTCCATATAAAGAATATTGCAACGGTAGGATTGGGTCCTGCTCTAAGACGAGGCGCGCTTGATAAAGACGGTGCTGAGGTAGTAGGCGGCGTTGCAGTGGTGAGGTACGGGGAAAACCCACTCTCAACTATCAAAAGACTTAAAGAGAGAATTCAGGAAATCTCACCGGGCCTACCTGAAAAAACACTTTCAGATGGAACGGTCTCAAAGCTTACCATCGTCCCTTTCTATGACAGAACCGGTCTTATCTACGAAACGCTTGGAACCCTAAATTCGGCGCTAACGGAAGAGATCCTAGTCACTATCATCGTAGTGATTGTGATGGTGATGCACCTTGGAAGCTCGCTTCTTGTCTCCGGGCTCCTACCACTCTCAGTGCTTATCTGCTTTATCTTTATGAAGCTCTTTGGAGTTGATGCGAATATTGTAGCTCTTTCTGGAATTGCAATAGCCATCGGTACGATGGTCGATATGGGGGTAGTGCTTTGTGAGAACATCTTAAGCCACCTAAAGAGTTCTCCCGAAGGAAAGAGCCGACTTGAAACAATTTATGAGGCTTCTGTTGAGGTCGGTGGTGCAGTCGTTACAGCAGTACTTACTACGGTAGTCAGTTTTCTTCCTGTCTTTGCGATGGAAGCGGCTGAAGGAAAGCTCTTTCGGCCACTTGCATATACGAAAACCTTTGCGCTCATTTCAGCAATCATTGTCGCAATAGCGATCATCCCACCAGCTGCTCACGTACTCTTAAGAAACGGAGAGAATAAGTCTCGTTTGGTTAAGCTATTATATTGGCTAGAAATCCTAGCGGGATTGGTTTTGGTCAAATGGTTTTCGCTTGTTGGCTTCGCTTTGTTAGCCCTTGGAGTATTCGGTCTGAACAGAGAAAGAATCTCTCTACTCGTACAAAACTACTTCCCCAAGCCACAGCCGTTCATGCAGCTGGTTCCCGCAACAATAATTCTCTTAACGGTGCTCTTTATTCTTACCGGCTCTTGGATGCCATTCGGGGTGGAAACGAGTTTTCTCGTGAATGTGTTTTTTACTGGACTAGTCATAGCGGCTGTTCTTTATCTCTTTAAGCTATTTGAAAGGTCGTATTCAACAATTCTCATGTGGTGCCTCACCCACAAGGGACTTTTTCTTATCGCGCCCGCAACACTACTTGTTGCCGGATTTCTCTCCTGGAGATCAATGGGTAAAGAATTTATGCCGCCACTTGATGAGGGGTCTTTCCTCTACATGCCAACCACCATGCCCCATGCTTCGATTGGAGAAGCACTCGATCAGTTGAAAAAGCTCGATATGGCTGTTTCCAGCATCCCGGAAGTATCAATGACTGTCGGTAAGCTTGGGAGAGCTGATTCAGCGCTCGATCCCGCACCGATCTCCATGTATGAGAACATCGTAAACTATAAGCCAGAGTACGCGGTAGATAAAGATGGCCGAGTTTTACGTTTTGAGTACCATTCAACAAAAGGTGATTTTAAGCGTGATAGTGAAGGTAACTTAATACCCGATTCTAACGGAAAACCTTTTAGACAGTGGCGAGATCACATCCGCAATCCTGATGATATTTGGCGTGAGATAGTCCAGAAGGCAAAAATTCCGGGGATTACAAGCGCTCCTAAACTTCAACCGATTGCAGCCCGGCTGGTAATGCTGCAAAGCGGTATGCGAGCCCCAATGGGAGTAAAGATAAAGGGACCGACGTTAGAGACTATTGAAGAAGCTGGACTTAAGATTGAGCGAGCGCTCAAGGAAGTTGCAGTAATCGACTCGGATACTGTCATCGCGGATCGAATCGTTGGAAAGCCCTACTTACAGATTCATATTAATCGCGAGCAGATTGCCCGGTACGGACTCTCTATTCGAGCAGTTCAAAGTGTTATCGAAGTTGCAATTGGTGGCATTCCGCTCACCGTTACAGTTGAAGGGCGAGAGCGCTATCCTGTACGAATACGTTACCCACGAGAGCTTAGGGACAACTTAGAGGACCTTACGAAGATTCTCATCCCAACGCCGACCGGGCAACAAATCCCACTTGGCGAATTGGCCACTATTGAATTCATGAGGCAGGCTCAAGTAATTAAAAGCGAAGACACTTTTCTAACAGGGTATGTCGTTTTTGATATGACGTCAGGTAACGCCGAGGTCGAGGTGGTTGAAGCTGCCAAGACGCACCTTGAAAACAAGATCTCAGATGGTTCTCTCTCCCTTCCTCCGAATGTTAGCTACACCTTTGCCGGAAGTTACGAAAATCAGCTTCGTTCGGAGAAAAAACTTGCTGTAGTTCTGCCGCTAGCGCTCTTTGTGATATTTATTATCATTTACCTTCAGTTCCGCTCGACTGTTGTAACGCTTCTTATCTTCTCCGGAGTCTTTATCGCCTGGTCTGGCGGATTCATCATGCTCTGGCTATATGGCCAGGATTGGTTTTTCAACCTCTCTCTCTTTGGAACGAACCTAAGAGATCTATTCCAAATGCGTGAGTACAATCTCAGTGTTGCCGTATGGGTAGGTTTTCTCGCTCTATTTGGAATAGCTACTGATGACGGCGTGCTCATCTCAACTTATATTAAGCAGTCCTTTGCTCGAAATAAGCCGAAATCTCGAGAAGAAGTACGTCAAGCGATCCTCGAAGCTGGAGAAAGGCGAATCCGCCCAGCGCTTATGACCACAGCCACTACCCTTTTGGCGCTTTTACCCGTGTTAACTTCACGTGGTCGCGGTGCCGATATCATGGTCCCTATGGCAATTCCATCGTTTGGCGGGATGGCGATAGCACTCATAACCGTGCTGGTAGTCCCTGTTCTTTACTGCGCCATTGAGGAGAGGAGGGTTTTAAAAAACCTTTAGAAAGGCCGCCCTAGCACACCCAACGCCTCGCTTCTTCAAGCTGATTTTCTGTGAAGAATTTCACATCTGCTGCGGTAAATGGCTTACTAACTGTTGCCATCCAACTTTTTGACTCATCCTTTCCGACCAATGCTAGCTTCTCGACATCAGTGTAGTGTTTTATATCGAATTTCAGATCTTCCCATAAAGCAGATGGCTTCCAACCACTAAAGTCTTTCACTTGAAGAAGAAGTGATATTTTATCGTGCTTTTCAATCACAGCTTCAGCTAGAGGAACAAAAGTTTCATAGTCATCCTTTTCAAGAGTTCCTTTCACTTCCATCTCAATAGCTCTTTCATTCAACGGCTTAATGTTGAGAGTCATTCGGCATTTCCTATGGGTTTATTTGCAACTTGCTCATTTGCTACAACAAGTGCGGGCGAAGCGGCATGATCTAGCTCATCTTCGGATGGTCGTGATCTGTTTCTCTCCCGATTTGGCAGTGATTATCCTCAAATTCAAGCGTTGAGTGAGATATCTGAAATTTCTCTAAAAGTAATTCTTTTATCGCAAATTTCACCTCATCCATTCTTTCTCGCCCTTCTAAGACAACGTGGGCTTCAAGAGCATCTCGATTCTCGTCTAACTGCCAGATATGAAGATGATGGGTGCTTTTGACTCCCTCGACTTCCTCTATCGCTTTCTCCACCTCTTCAATCTCTATACCTTCGGGGGTGCCCTCCATGAGAAGGTGAATGACTTTCGGCATTTCACGAATGCTTTGCCAAAGAACATAGCCCGAAATTACCAAAGTCATGGCAGCGTCGGTCCAAATCCAGTCATACCAGAGAATAAGAGCGCCCGTAACAATGACACCAATAGAGGCAAGCGCGTCTGTGACATTATGCAGAAATGCTGCTTTGATATTCATACTTTTCTTTGATTCAGCGTAGGTGAGAACGGCAGTAAAGACATCTACGACTAGAGC
>JAGRAT010000238.1 GCA_020434495.1 Bdellovibrionales bacterium
TTACCATCGTGCGGCACCTACCTATACCGTTTGATAAAGCCCCGATGACGATTCCGCCATTTTAGGAAGAGCCTGGAGCTAAGCAAAAAAAAGACTGGCCGAAATCTGGGGCTATGAGGAGAACTCGACGCTATGGATTCGTCGTTACCTTCATGCTAAATAGCATCGCCCGATGCAAAATATCTTCATACGGTCATATGTCATCCGATAGACTAGAACTCATCATCCCAACCAAAATTGAACTTCGAACCTCGACCGGCAAAGGCCGGGGGGTATTTGCTACCGATGTAATCGAGGAAGGGGAGATTATTGAGCGTTTTCCAACGATCGTTCTTTCTGAAGTTGAGAGAGCCTTTGTGAAATCTCAACCCGAAGTGCTCTACTACTACTACCTTGATATGCTTCGATTTGACGTTTCCGTGATAATGCTCGGCTACGGCTCATTGTATAACCACAGCAAGACTCCAAACTCTGAGTTTCGAGTGCTTAACCTTCCAAATATGATGGAGGTCTATGCTCTTCGCCGAATAGAAGAAGGAGAGGAAATTGTCTATGATTACAATTTCGATGATGGTCGCGAAGAGTTTCTCAACCTTACATGAAAGCTCGAATTCCCAAACTCTCTCTCTCTCGGAGTCGTCGGACCCGAGCAAGTTCCAGATTTCAGATTTTCGTTGAGTTTTTGACAA
This sequence comes from Bdellovibrionales bacterium, assembly GCA_020434495.1. Taxonomy (GTDB): domain Bacteria; phylum Bdellovibrionota_C; class UBA2361; order UBA2361; family RFPC01; genus RFPC01. Next base: position 690 of record JAGRAT010000238.1, read on the forward strand.
CACCTACATCTATTCGTCGGGGGGGGCATTTTCCAAAGGACACTGGGCGAACTTCCACAATGCTGGAAGTCACTCAAAGCTTTCCTCTATCGATTGGCTCGTAAATTTACAATTTTCATAATGCTTAGAACCCTACTCCAGCCGTTTGCGAAAGCGGAAGATACTGAGAGCGAGAATTATCAAAGTGCAAATGCAGAGGCCGACGAAAGGATCTCTAAGATCGGGCAATGACGCTCCGCGAAGAACAATACCCCGTATAATTTCGAGGAAGTAAGTGGCAGGAATAGCAAATGTAAGACCGTATATCGGAAGTGGCATCTGACTACGGGGGAAGATGAAGCCAGAAAGTAGAACTGATGGTAGCATGATTATGAACGCGAACTGCATCGCTTCTAACTGTGTTCTTGCAAGTGTCGAAACCAGTATCCCAAGTCCAAGCGAACAGAGGATAAAAAGTAAAGAAAGGGCGGTAAGGAGGAAGAGGCTTCCCTGAATTGGGACCCCAAAGAGAAAAATCATGGCTGCCAAAACAACCGCGAGCTCAACGGCCCCGGCTGCGAGATATGGAACGAGTTTTCCGAGAAGTAGTCCGACTCGACCAACAGGAGTAACGAAGAGCTGCTCCAGGGTGCCGTGTTCACGTTCTCGTACAATGGCAAAGGCGGTGAGAAAGAGCATTACGAGTTGGAGGATGAGGCAAATGAGGCCGGGAACAAAGAAATGTGCGCTCTCGAGCGCAGGGTTATAGAGAATTCTCGGGCGAACTTCTATTGGCAAAGCTGCATCACCAAAGAGATCTCGCGCGGGAGCTATTTGCATCTGCTCACCAAGTTGTTTGGCTATACGGATCGATGTTGTGAGCCCAAGCAATTTAGAAGCGGTGAGCGCGGCATTCGCTACTTGAGAGTCACTTCCATCAATGAGTATCTGCACTACCGGCTGGGTTCGTCGTAAGAGCTTCTCCGAATAATCAGCTGGTACTCGAATCCCAACCTTCGCGGTTCCCGAGCGAAGTAATTCATCGAAGGCTTTTTGTTGTGTGACTCGCTTTGCTATAGCAAAAGTTCTGGTGTTCTCGAACGCGGCAATGAGTTCTCGACTCGCCTCACGATTATCAAGGTTGAGGACTACAGTAGGAATGTGTTCGATTTCAGTATCGATGGCATATCCAAATATGGTGAGTTGAAGGAGTGGCACGAGAAACATAAAGAAGAGAGTGCTCGGTTCTCGTAGGATGTGAGAAAATTCCTTTAACAGAACAGCCGTAAACCCACGAAATGATAGAAGCCGAGTTCGTTGTACTTCCGTATTTGTGATTTCCGGTTCCTCCGTTGGAGCCGGAAGCTTGTCATCGTTATAAGAGCCATAGTCATGGTTCTCCCGTGTTAGTGAGACAAACACATCTTCAAGTGATGGCTGAGCTTCCTTAAGGTGTAGCTCCCCTCGAGGAACTCCGAGTCGCTGTGAGAATTCATCCTGAGTTATCGATTCAGCTGCGAGTACTTGGAGAGAGCCCCGGTAAAGAGTCGCTTCTTGAACTCCTTCTTGGTGTCGTAGTGCGAGTAAGGCCGCTGGCGCATCAGGAACAGAGATTTCATATCTTTTCATTCCGATGGGGGTTACTTCAGGTCTCGCCTTAAGAGTCTTCGGATCCCCAAAGGCGATAAGCTTTGCATTTTGCAAGTATCCAATCTTGCTGCAGCGCTCCGCTTCATCCATGTAATGGGTGGAGACGAATAAGGTTTTGCCCTGAGTAGAGAGTTCGAAAAGGAGATCCCACAGTTCTCTGCGAGCGACGGGATCGATTCCCGCCGTGGGTTCATCGAGGAAGAGAATTTGGGGATCGTGCAGTAAAGAGCATGCCAAAGCTAGTCGTTGCTTCCATCCTCCCGAAAGCGTTTGGGCGAGCTGCCTATGTCTATTGGATAGATGGGTAAGATTCAGGATGTCTTCAATTCTTTGATTCTGCGTACCTGCTTCAATTCCGTAAATTCGAGCATAGAATCTGCAATTTTCCTCCACGGTGAGATCTCCGTAGAGGCTAAACGCCTGAGACATGTAACCGATAGATTCCTTGATCCTTTCGGGATTCTTCCAGACATTGTGCCCGAAAAGGTACACATCTCCTGAGGTAGGCGGTAGGACGCCGCACATCATTCGAATGAGTGTAGATTTCCCACTGCCGTTCGGGCCGAGAAGGCCAAAGATAGCCCCTGTCTCTAAGGAAAAACTTACATTTTCAACCGCAGTAATCTCACCAAATTGGCGTGTCAGATGACGGAGCGATACGATCGAGCTGCTCATTGCACGGCTTGGCTCTTGAAAGTGACATCGCAGAACATTCCAGGTCGGAGGAGTTTTTCTGGGGTGAGCTTCCGGATCTTTGCTCGATATACTTGCTTAGAACGGTCTTCAACGGTCTGGATATTGCTTGGGGTAAACTCCGCCTCAGAGGAGAGGAAGGATATTTCCCCAGAAAAAGTTTTCTCCGGATAGCTATCGCACTGAATTTGGACCGCATCGCCAACGCGATGAGAGAGGTTGTTCTCAGGAACGTAAGTTCGTATCCATATTCTCGAAAGATCGATGATTGTCATTACCGGAGCTTTCGCTGCAATGAGATCTCCCTCCACAAGATCAATGGCGTGAACGTACCCACCCATTGGTGCACGGATGTTGAGCTCTTCAGTCTCTTTCTTGATCGATTGAAGTTCGGCGGAGCGAGCCTCAACCAAAGCATGCGCTCGAATAATCTCTTGCTTTCGAAATCCTTCTTCAAATTGTTCGACGACAGCTCTGCTTTCCTTCACAGAGGCTTCGGCACTGTTGCGTCGCTCAAGGGCGATGTCGAGCTCCTTCTGAGAAATGGCTTGCTTCTGCCTTAGCGATTGAGCCCTGCTGAGTTCACTTTCAGCAAGAGTCAGGGCCGCTCGCGCTCTCTCGTATCTTGCTTGGGCCGCCTCTACTTCTTCCGAACGAAAACCCTCTTCAAGCAGGGTGAATTCTGCTTCAGCCGCGCGCAGTTGGGCGGCCGCCTGCTCTTGTCGCTCTAGTAAATTAAACGGTTCAAGCGAGACAAGGATATCACCTTGCTGGACTTCAGCTCCCTCTTGCACGAGAACATTGGCTACTCTGCCTCCAATCAAGGAGCCAACTCGAGCTTCATCTGCTTCAACAACACCGGAAGTAGTGAGTAATTCAATTTGAGGAGAACTCCAAAGCGCCACGATACCGAGCACAAGTGCAACGAGAATCAGTAGAGGGATAAGAAGTCGTGTGGTGGAGGTATTGGCCATGACTGAGCACTCTATGTGATGAGTACTCTAATGCGCGTGTATCCACGAGTGCAATAAGAGCATAGCGCGCTATCGTAGAAGTTGAATCATATCGGGGTAGTAAGATAGCTTCAGGAAGAAGAAATTCAGACCAAGCAATTTTGGTGTTATCAGTTTACTCGTGCATTCTTTATGAGGTCACCAAGGGTTGTTTTCTTTTCGTTGTCTTTGTCGGTAGCCTCTTCAGCAAGCCCAGGACAACCCTTGTGTTGCGAGTCATACGGGTTCACCTTGAGGATGATGGTCTCCTGCAGTATTTCCTCCAAGTCGATATGCTCACCGTCAAAATAAATGATTCCGACCCCGTCTTCCCATTCGTCCGAAGATGTGGGGCGGTCTATTCCTGGGCGCTTGGTTTTCGCCTTAAGGGTTAGCGAGAGAGGCTCTGATACTTCATGGGTAACCTCCTCGAGGCAAATTCCACACGGCTGGATGTACTTTGCCGTAATATTTCCGGTGAGTTCTGCTCCTGCAACTTCTGGCTTAATAGTAATGGCGAACTTGGGAGATTCGGTGAATTTTACGTCGTTATCCTCCGCTTCATTCATCCGATTGTTGAGTTCGGTAAGGGAGAGTTCGTCCTTGATTTGTAAACCGTGGCTTGGGATGTCAGTAATGCGCACTTTGACCATGTGATCGTCTCCAGAAGTGGAGAAAATACAGCTATTTCCTAAGATAAGAAACATCGTGTTTCATTTTTCGATTAAGAAGGTGTAAGAGTAGAGGATAAGAATTGCATGGAGAATTTGAATGGGCGTAAACAAAGTAATTCTCGTTGGTAGGCTCGGAAAGGATCCTGAATCCCGTTTTAGCCAGTCGCAAACCCCAATTACCAATTTCAGCGTTGCTACTGGTGAACGGCGGAAGGACCAGACCGGCAATTGGGTCGAGCACACCGAGTGGCACAATGTGGTGACTTTCGGAAAGACCGCAGAGAACTGCTCGAACTTCTTAAAGAAAGGGCGTGAAGTCTACATCGAAGGGCGAATTCAGACTCGTAAATGGCAGGACAAAGAGGGAAAGGATCGTTGGACTACCGAAATTATCGCTAACCAAGTGCAGTTTCTCGGTGGCCGAGATGGTGCTGGTGCCGGGGATTATTCCGGGGGGGGATCCAATGGCGCATCCGACCCTTTGAGCAGCCTTCCGTCGGCGGATAGTCTCTCTGGCGGCGGCGATGTGTCCTTTGACGATGACGATATCCCGTTCTAGGAAGACTGGTTTCTCGATAAGACTTCGTCTGAATTGAATTTCTTCTTGCGGTAGATGAAGCGCTTTTTAGCACCAACTATTCTCGTTGTTCCGGCAGTAGTAGCTGCTTTTAGTGGCTATGAACATGCTTCTGTCGTCGCTGTTTTTGTCTCGATAGTATCCCTGTGGTTTACGGAAGCGCTTCCCTTGGCGGTAACGGGCTTGCTTGTGCCAATACTCATCGCGCTCTACTCGCTTATGCCAGCAAAGGAGGCCTTTGCCTCTTTTGGGAGTGATA
>JAGRAT010000023.1 GCA_020434495.1 Bdellovibrionales bacterium
TTTATCAATCTTGGAATTGGAATGATCCTCTAAGGGCTTCACAATAATGAAACAAAAAATGTTGACTAATGAACTCAATGTATTCCACCAGCTATGCATCAGGGAGCTCGAGCAAATCCAGAGTTTTTGAGTCATTGTGGAATAAAGAATCATAAAACGATGGAGGGGGATCTGAATTACGTAGGAGGATCCCTCAACATTGGCTCAAACTCCCTAGAGACCTGGAGTTCCTCGAAAAGTTTGCTCGGGTTCTCCTCGGCACCTCACCTGGAAGCCCAATCTTCGGAGGAAATTGTCGAGTTAGCGGAGTGAATTAGCTACTTCACTTCCTCTGACCTGGTTCCTGGGTAATATCGCCACTAAAAAGCATAAAACCTAAATATTCTCAGTAAGTTGATTAGCCTCTCAAAATCGTGCTCTCCTAGAAGACGGCGTTTTAGTTAAGAGATTGTGATAGCGGGAGAGATGGGCGAATTATCGCGCAACGGTGAGGGATCGAATTTGCAAGGGCTAGCCCCACATGACGGGCAGCTCCAGCCTGCAACTCTACCCCCTACCGACCTCGAAAGAAGGCTCTATTCTGCTCTTCGCAAACTCGGAATGTCTGAGTTCCGAGAAGGTCAGAAGGAAGGACTTACCCATCTCTTTGCGGGCTCAGACATCTCTGTCAATCAGGCCACTGGTCACGGAAAATCTCTCTTTTATCAACTTCCAGCTGCTGCAGGTGAGTTTGTCTTGGTCTTCTCTCCTCTCATCGCTCTGATGCGGGATCAGGTGGAGGCACTTAAAGCAAAAGGGATTCCAGCTGCCGCACTACACTCTGGCCTGAGCACGGGCGAGCGCGAAACTATCTACCATAACGTTGAAAAAGGAGACGTGGATCTTCTTTTTGTCACGCCAGAAAGAGTAGAACGAGCGAGCTTTCTACAACGTTTGCAAACTTTCCCAGAGCCGTACCTGATAGCGGTTGACGAAGCACACTGCGTATCTGCGTGGGGACATGACTTTCGCCCCTCATTCCAGAAAATTGGGCGATTTAGAAATGACTTCTATAAGAACGCTCGAATGGGTACATTCACCGCTACGGCGCCTCCCAGAGTCGAGCAGCAGATTCATGAAATACTCGGTCTTAAAAACCCTTGGAGCTACCGTGGCCCCGCCGATAGACCAGAAATTGAGCTGGAAATTGTTGAAGTGGAGAGCTTAAAGCACCGCTCCGAGCTCCTCCGGGAGAGAATGCCGGAAGCCATTCGCCACGGTTCTACTATCGTATACACCTCGTTAATTCGAACAGCGCTTGAGGTATCTAAGATAGCTGACGCAGTAGGAGTCCCGCATCGGGTGTACCACGGCCAGCTCGATCCTCGCTTGCGAGAACGAGCGCAGCAGGAATTTATGGACGAGCGGGTGCCACTCATCATCGCCACCACCGCTTTTGGGATGGGGATTGATAAGCCAAACATTCGACGAGAGATCGTCGTTGAACAGCCAGACAACCTAGAAGGGCTCTGGCAGCTCATCGGACGAGTTTCTCGTGATAGAGAGCCAGGGAAGGTTGAGCTATTTGCACTCGCTCATGATGTTGATACTCACAGAAGGTTTGACGACCTCAGCGTTCCTTCAGCAACGGTAATCAATGACCTCTTTTGGAATCGGATACTTCCGATGTTTTCACCCGCTCAACTGCGGCATGAAGTGCCGACGCGCTCATTTAACAAAGAGGTATTCCTGCTTAGAGCAGGACAACCCAACAGCACTGAGTATGCACAGGCGAACTCGGCGCTCGCCATTCTCGAACAACAAGAATTCATACTTATTGCTGGTAGACGCATAGCGATTCTCAAACACCCTGAAGACATGCCAGAAAGAACACTGCCGATCGATATGGAAGACCTCACCTTGCGTCGCCAAAGACGGGAGTACGGAAGCCGACTTCTTGTCTATGCTCTTCGCGACTCAGAGACTTTCCGAAAAACAGCGGTAGAGTATCTTGAGAGCGGCACTGTCCCAGATGCCGACCTCTCATCGGATGCGGGTTTGATCCATATTCCGAAGAAGCAGGTTCGAGCCATTCGAGGAGCGGCCCAAGCAAAGAGTCTTACAGAGATTCAACTTCTCGATCACCTACGGGGGAAAAGAAATATCGAGGGAGTCCCTCATGTAGGAGTATTGTCAGATCTTACTACAGGCGAAGGCAGATTCCTCATTAAGCTCCTGAAGGAACGAGGAGACATCGAAGAGGTGAGACTTGCAAATCGAAAAGTTCTTAACTGGACGGGAGAACAGGCAGGCGAGCTGGACGATACATTTGCTGACCTTGATGAACTTTTCGGTCAATTACAACGCCCCGAAGCCCACAACGTCATACGGAACTCCGTCAACAGTTGGTGGGAAGAACGGCGGGATTTTTGCGAATCGAATGGGACTCTCTGGCGCATTTCGCTGGAAGGATTTCTTGACGCAAATTTTGAAATACTCGATGAAAAGCTTTCGGGAAGGGCACTTCTCTCTCGTTATCATGGGACGAAAGAAGGAGAGCTAAGAACAGTTCACACCCTGCTTCTCCTTGAGAACATGTTTCCAGATTTTGAAATTCCACTCTTGTAATTATGGCAAATAGGACAAATAGCAATGGGTCAACCAGCACTAGAACCACAAGTATCCCGAGAGAGAGAGAAGCTTGCAGCCGCTCTTTATGGCGAGCTCATCTGCGACGAAAAGCTATCTGCTGAAGAGTATCGTGCTCGAGCAAGCGAGTGTGCAGATGAGTTTCTGGCAAAAATCGTCAGTGGCTTACAGGAGAAATTTCAGCGAGAAGACTCTCGTTCTGTTCGTTTCGGAGTTGGCGCTCCCGACGATTTCAGAGAAGAACACCACACCCTTGGTCTTCAGCTTGCTGCCAGAAGCTTCAATCCCGAAGGGAAGTCTTCCTTTTTGGACTATCTGCGAAATGGCTACTTCCTCTCTGAGTGGGCCGATCTCGAATTACTACGAGAAGCCGCAAGTGATAGGCGCTTTAGCGGAGAGGTAGTATCTCTCCCTGGGACCGAAAATTTCACGAAACTTTTACAGCACGTTAAGGGTCTTATTCCCGAAGAAACTTGGCCAATCCTTGAGAAGGTCTTTATTGGATCGCAACTGCTTGGCCTTGGAAATAGCACCATACTCGACCTCTACCCAGAACTCACCTCAGCAGATATGACCTCTTGTTTCGTGATTACAGAGAACGCCATGGCCGCGCTTTTCCCGGTTCATACTATTGACATGGCGACACTTCCAAAGGTGCCGGATTTGGCGGATCCTACGCCAAAGGAAGTGCGCTCACAAGTTGTTCCAGAATTGAGCAGACGAGAAGTTTCTCGTACCGATCCACAGCCCGTTACACTTGATGACGAAAGAGCCGCTGAACTTGATCGCATTAACACTGAGATGCTCCAACAACTCGCAGTTTTACAACGCCAAGTATCTCAACTTAGCGGCTCAGCCGCGTTGGAGTCGCAAAACGTTGAACTCCTTATTGAGGCTGCAACCGAACAGATGATAGGTGGCAAGTTGCTCCCCGAGTTCGAAAGAGATGCGGCCGTAGCCAGAGGAGTAAGCCTTGCCGAGTCTGATCCAACCCTCAGCTCTGAGCAGCTCGTCCTCGGCCTAAGATATCTTTACTGTGTTGATGGCGCCGACACTCCCCCACCAGCGGAGATCTCGTCTCGTCCTTGGGCCCAAGCAAAACGGCGCTACCTCCAGATGATTGAACAGGATCCAAGTTTTCTAGAGAGAGTAGTTTCCTACCTCTACAATCCTGCAGTGAGCACTTTGAGACCCGTCGATATTGTCGAGGATCCCGAGAGCGAGGTGCTTGATGCCATTCATTTTGCGGTAGGCGCCTTCACTCCAGATGACATTGAGCTTACGGCTTTTACGAAAGGAGTCCTTGAACGACAGCTCCAATTTTTCAAGGAAAAAAAGGAATAGGTCCTGCACTACCCTCACAAAATTCGTAACGCTCTGTCGTGCTCTAAGGATGTTCCCCTTGCGCGTAGGCTTGAACGTGAACGTCACCAAATAATTTATTCTTGCCGAAATCGCGTAGGAAAAACTTCACCAGAAGAAATTTCACCCTACTTCCGCTCTTTCTGCAGGATAAACCCGGCATGGGTACAGTGAACAAGCCCTTTATCGAGGGAGTCGGTGACGAGTTCTAAAGAGAGTTTGTTCTGATAAGAAAATGCTTCTAGGTATAGTAAGAGATCTACGAGCTCCTCCTTTCCTGTCGCTGCGAGGTTTCTTGTGATCACCAGCGAACCGCCATCTCTCACCCCAGAGAGCGCTCCATAAAGGCCGCCAACAATCCTCACATCTTCCTCCTCAGCAAGCTTCGCATGGTGAGCAACATCAACCGGAACATCTTGCCAAATGGCTATCTTTACCCTGGAATCTCTTTTCTCGCCGCACTTCTCCAAATGTGACACAAAACCCTCTCCTACCCTTTCAAACACGACTCGGGAAGCATCTTCCCCAAATACTTCAGTTGACACGGGCATGTTTGACACAACCGGAAGCTCTCCCTTTCGGCCGACGTTGAGATTCTTACCGAGGACCTCCAAGAGCAGCTCTCTCCCCAACTCTGCTCTTCGATTGGGATGAAGAGCTTCGCGCCGGTTTAGCCACCGAATCCGCTCATCAGTTCCCAGCACGAGCTCTGCCATCTGGGGACCAAGTCCATAATTGACGAGCATTTCATCTGGAAAGAAATCTACTGCACCAACAAGAAGACTCTCTGGCTCCTTACCAGAGGCCATTTCAATAACCCGATCAACCAGATTGGATTTCACCTGACAGGCTCGACTCTCGGTAAATCCGATCTGTGTGCCGATATTTTTAAGGGTTATCCCTCCCACCTCGTAAAGCCAGAAAACCTTGCGCTCAACTTCACCAGCACCAGCTCGCCGAAGCACACTCATTACGTGGCCTTCGAACTCCCGCGAGTGCACCGCATCCATCGGTGAATATTGCCTCGCTACCGCAATCTCCGGCAGCACTCCGTTTCCTCCCATTCGGTAATCAAGCTCGTCTCCTGTGCCTCCGCGAATTGACTGTCGAAGAAGTAGTAAGTGCCTATATGCATCTGGATCGTCCCTATCGACAGTTAACCCCTCTTCATCCCGCGCCCTCTCTATATCCGGTACATTCTGAAAGATTGTTTGCGGCTTAAAGAACCGTTCCTGCTCTCTTAACTGCTCAAGACTGATATCAATAAGTTCCGCCTTCATCTCAATCAGCGGGTCAAGAAGTCCCGACTCGACCTCCATTTCCCCAAATCGTCGAGTGAGCTCCTCCGTTGCTCTGCTGACATCCGTCAATCGCTTTCGAAGACCTCTTGGGACAGCATCCTGTCCTCGATGCCACTCTTTCATCCCAAAATAGGCAGTATCTTTTACATAATCGAGAAAACCACGGCCTTTTTCGGGATTAAATGTCTTTAGGCCACGCCACATCCTTTGTAAGACCGCTGACATGACTTCACTTTCAACATCTTCAAACTCCCCAAAAAGATTCTGTAAGCCTGCTTTATAGAACGTTGCGCTTGCTACTGGCCTCAAGTGCGATCGCTCTAACTCCGAAAGAAGCTCATTCGTATTTTCCGCTATGAACCTCTTCCACTCCCTTCCGGAACCGTGTTCAAGGAGAATTGCTTCAGCTTCCTTGGTAATCTCACCGACTCTGCCAATGCGAATCTTCATCCGATCCTTCTCAGGATCTACGGTTAAACTCTTCTTTAAAGCGAGGAAAAGTTTGCGCTCGTGAGGTTCCAACGACGAGATAGCGTCCTTTACAACAAATACTGAGACCCCAAGTGTTTCGCCGATCGCCCGATAGGTGGGCACCACCTGGCTTGGAGAATCACTCTCGATAAACTCCCGCAAATAATTTAGAACAAGAGCTTTCTTCGTTTTGAATTCAGTAGTCGAGATATCAGGCGGCGGCTCAGGAAGTTCGGCAGAAACTTCTGATAGCGAAACTGCCAGCGAACGAATCCCCCACCTCCGTAGCGTTGGGGAATCATCTTGAATACGCCCTCTAACGGGAGGAAGTCCTTCCCTCCCCTGACGGGAGTCAAGAAAACGGTTAACCCGAGAGATCTCCTCCAGGGAGAGATCCTCTCCAGCGCTTCGAGCTTGAGCGATCTCCTGAACTCTCTCAAACGCCCCTTCGCTCTCAACCACATCGTACTCGGCACCACGTACCATTTCGTAAGCAGAAAGCCTGGACATCGCGCTTGATTGAAGCTGCCGTACTCGCTCTCGACTTACTCCAAGAACTTCTCCTATAGCCTCCAATGTTTGCGGCTCGCCGTCGATTCCAAAGCGTAGTCGTAAAACCAAGGCATATCTGGGATCTTCAACTGCTAACTGTTCAAGAGCATCACGAACCCGTTCAATCACCTCGGCCGATCCTGCTTCATCCTCAACCGTCTTCGCTGATGGATCTGCATAGGTGGAGAGAGAATAACTGAGATCTGTTTCTCCCTCTGTGAGATCCACCTTTCCAGTCGAAACGCGGCTTCGCCGAACTGCGATACCGGCTTCAATAAGCTTGGCTGCATCGTCCTTAGAAATTTCAAGCACTCGCGCAATATTTTCGGGAGACTTCTCTTCATCCTGGAGCAACCGTTCAGCCTTGCGGAGCTGCCGAGAAGCTCTATGGAGGTGCTCAGGAACATCTATCAAACCGAACGAAGTGGTAATTTCACGGGAGACTACCGACCTCATCCACCAATTGGCATATGTTGAAAGTTGGAAGCCTCTTTCAACCTCAAACCGACACACTCCTTTATGAAGACCAACGTATGCAATTCCGTAGTGTTCATGGGTAGCCCCCTGTAGCAGCCACCCCCAATTCGCTTCTGTGTACGATCTCGCAAGTCCGATGTTCGCGTGAGCTACCTCATGCGCTACCCCCTCCCAACGAGAGCGCAGCTCAACCAAGTCGGGTCGTGACTCCTTTACCTGCTCATAAATCGTCTCAAGATGTTTCCACTCGATTTTGGGTTCATACTTGGCATCCAGCGAGAATCGCACTTCACCTAACGCCTTTCGCTGGTCAGCAAATGGTGGTTTGGGATCAATAAGGGCCTCTGAAAGAAGAGCGGTCAGTTCCCTTCTGAAGGCACGCTCTGCCTCTATCGTCGACAAAATCTCTTTCGGGGCGACCTCCTTTCCCGAACCGTTCTTGAGGATTGTACGAACGACCTCGTTTGCCGCCTCGGTCTGTAAGAGCCCATCTTGAAAAGAAAGAGAGAGCAGTCGAACCTTACAACACGGAACGAATTGACCATCATGAGTTCTTAACTCCTCTCGCGATGCCTCGGTCAGATCATCATGATCCACCCAGGTGTCAAAGCGATCTCGACGCGGCCGAATTTCAGGTGAGTTGCCTCCTTCGTATTCAGTGTCATCGATGGACATATCCTCTTCGGTCGGAGGCTCGTCTCCTTCGAACTGACCATCGGGCTCTTCCTCGGCCTCATCACCTCTTTGAGGAAGCAGTCGTAAAGCAGGTCGCAAAGGGACCGTATCTGGAGCGAGCAGCTCTAGCCTTCGCTGCTGAAGCTCATGAAGCCGCTCAACTGTTTTTCGGACCTCATCCAGCCCGTCGAATACATCTGGGAGGGAATCAATAGCGACAGCAAGCCCCTCAAGTCCGGACGAAATCTGCTGCAATGCTTGGGGGGGACCGCCGTTATGGGTCAGGGTCTGGCTCTCCATCTGAAATGGATATCACAGCTCCGTTAGCCTACGCTAACGCGAGCCCAATCTTTTCAATTCGGGTAAAAGATACCAGATTTCGCGCCTTTAAATTTAGGGGGTTATCGTCTTCGCCGACACAAATGTCCGTGAGAGCATGCGGACTGGATGCACACCGGCGCGTGTTCTGCGCTAAATGAGCTCGGAGCGTCCCTTCTTCTCAAGGTAGCTCACAACCTTCTTCACATCTTGAACACTTTCGCGAGGGCAAACGAGCGTTGCATCTTCAGAATCAATGACTACCAGATCGGTTGTACCAACAAGAGCAACGAACCTTCCGGAGGAAGAGGAGACAATATTTCCTCCACCGCCAAGCGAGACGCAATCCCCCTTCAACATATTGCCAAGAGAATCTCTCTCGAAGTGCTCTGCCCAAGCATCCCATGAACCAACGTCATTCCAACCGTAGTCGTACGCTTCAACAACTTTCACATTGGTGGCGTGTTCCATGATTCCAAAATCAACAGAGATAGATTCAATGCGCTCGTAGAGATCTCTGACGATGTCAGTGGCTTCCGCACAATCTGTCGAGAAGGTGACCTTCATAAACTCAGCATGCATATCGGGGAGAAATTTTTTGAGGGCCTCCAAGAAAACCTTTGGCTGCCACGCAAACATTCCGCTATTCCAATAGAACTCGCCACTTTCCAGATACTGCTTAGCTCTCTGCTCATTTGGCTTTTCGAAGAACCGCTTTACCTTGTAGACTCGGCCACCGTTCTCAGCCGAGGGAAATTGCGGAAGCTCTTGGCCACGCTGAATATATCCAAATGCAGTGTCCGGACGCTGAGGAGCAATTCCAATAGTGACGAGCTCGTCCCCGCTCTTTGCCACTGACACCACACAATCGAGTGTCTTCAAGAGCTTGTCATTGTCCTTCACAGCGTGATCGGCAGGGAGGGCCAACATTACCCCTGAAAATCCTTGGTCGTCTAACCACTTTGCACCAAGTGCTATCGCAGCAGCAGTATTACGACCGAACGGCTCAGAAAGGATCTGTACCCCCGGAACGTGCTCTTTCACGAGATCTTCCAAATGACTTGCTGTAATAACTACGATGCGCTCACGGGGCATAAGCGCCTCAAGTCGATAGACCGTCGCTTGAATGAGGCTCTCTCCGTCTTCGCCAAGGGAGAGAAACTGCTTCGGGTGATGCTTTCTGCTAAGTGGCCAAAATCGGGATCCCTGACCGCCAGCGAGTATAACCGCTGCTACCTCTTCACTCATATACGACTCCGTCTTCATTTAACTGAACCTCTGCACCTTCACGAAGGCGATCGAGTGCTCCTAAGTGTCCTTTCAATCCATCAACCCAATTTATCCGCTCACCCGGAAGTAGCTGCTCAAGCCGCGAGCAATCCATGGCGGAAAACACTGGCCTTCGTGCCGGAAGTGGATACTGCTCTGTTGCGATCGGATGAACCGTTGCCGGTGTAACTCCATCGGGAAAGGTAGCGAGCGAACGAATGGCTACAGCGAACTCGAACCATGATATCGCGCCCGCACAAGATGCGTGCAAAATGCCACCAGCATCCTTGGTAGCAAGATGAAGGAGCGTTTTTGCGAGCCACCCAGACCAGGTTGGGCTCATAATCTGATCATTTACCACGTTCAGTTCCGAACGTTCTTCCATGAGGCGGAGCATTGTGTGAACAAAGTTGTGTCCGTGAGCTCCGTGCACGGATNAGGTTCGAACGATTAAGGAGCCCGGATACTCTCTTGCTACCACGAGCTCACCCGCCAATTTCGAACGGCCATAGGTGTTGCAAGGATCTGGCGAGTCATTCTCAGTAAGCAGGGTCGAGATATCCCTTTGGCTATCGCCACCAAACACATAATCCGTGGAAATGGAGAGGAGCTTACTCCCTAGTTGCCTCGAAGCGGAGGCAATATTACTGGCTCCGATTTCGTTGACCTGAAAAGCTAACTCTTCATCTCCTTCAGCCTTATCTACCGCGGTATACGCGGCAGCATTTATAACAATATCCGGCTTCTCGGTCCCAAGGAGATCACGCACCGCAGACTGCTCGGTGATATCAACTTGCGGCAGATCGAAAAGGACAAGCTCTGTACTTGAGTCCACAAGCGCCGGGAATTCCGAACCGAGCTGCCCTGCTCCGCCAAAAACACAGATCTTCACCGTGACCTACCCCCTATCCTTTCGATACACGGCTTAACTCTGGTGCCTCGCGCCGTAGTGCTGTTGGTAAAACTGCTTGTAATCTCCACTCAAGATCGCTTGCCACCAAGCAGTATGTTCTTGGTACCAAGAAAGGGTTTCTTCGATTCCTTGTTGGAAAAGCACCTGCGGGGCCCAACCGGTTAGCGCAGTGAGTGCGCTACTATCGACCGCATACTTCCGATCATGAGCAGGTCGGTCGGTTACATGCTCAATGAGCGCTTCCGATTTTCCAAGCAGCTCAATTATCTTCTTCGCGACATGAATATTCGGAATTTCTGACTCCAGCGGACCTCCAATATTAAACACCTTCCCAACCACGGTGTGTTCAGCGAGACTCAACAATGCCCGACAGTGATCGAGCACATGAATCCAGCTACGCATCTGCATCCCATCACCATATAGCGGAAGACGCTCTTCATTCATTGTCCTCGTAATGAAGAGAGGGATAAACTTCTCCGGAAACTGATACGGCCCGTAATTATTGGTGCAGCGTGTTACTACAGCTGGAAGTCCTAAGGACTTATGAGCTGCGAGCACCATAAGATCCGAAGCGGCCTTTGAAGCAGAATACGGGCTAGATGGAACAATTGGGTAGTCTTCAGTTGCACGGTCATTTGGTCCCATCGAACCATAAACTTCGTCCGTAGAAACGTGCACAAATCGCTTACACTTTGTGGCGAGTGCGCAATCAACGAGCTGCTGAGTTCCAAGTACGTTAGTGGAAGCAAAGGTGCTCGCCGCATAGAGAGAGCGATCAACGTGACTCTCGGCAGCAAGATGGAAGACAATATCGTAGCCATCAGAGCCAAATACTTTCTGCAGACCTTCCTGATCGCAAAGATCAGTTCGATGAAATACGACCTTCCCATCAGAGACGAGGTCGGTAATGTTCTCGAAGTTTCCGGCATAGGTGAGATAATCCAACACCTCAACGTTCCAGTCAGAACGCTCGGATACGAGAAGGCGAACGAGGTTCGTCCCGATAAATCCCGCACCACCTGTAACAAGCACTTTCATAAAGCCTCCAGAAACCGAATCGCTTATTCTCGGTCCAAAAAACTAACACCAATCGGCGAAAAGAGTACAGGCGGGAGCCCCAAGCAGGCAAAAGAGGCGAGAGCCTCATTTCATGGCCGCTACTGCTGCGGAATTCTCTGGTTATTATTATTGTTAAACCCGAAGTTTTGGGTAAGGTCCCCAAGCCCCGTCAGGGTAAAGCGGAAAAGCATTTTCTGTCGGTCCGGGTTTATCTGATCAGTAAAGCCAAGATCCACATGCCAGCAGTTACAAGCACTCGAAAGTCGTAGCGCTGCCTGTTGCTCTATGAATTCAGATTCCAGCTCATCAAATCGGGCATAATAGCCAAGCTTCAACCTAGAGTTGAGGATGAGCTCTAAGTTCCCCTCTACCTGACTGATGTTATTCTCAACGTAGCTGTATCGGGCGCGAATACTATCACCCCGGTCATCGTAAAAGTGAGACGCCAGAGACCATGAGGAGACATCCGAATCTTGGACATTGTAATTTGTTCCAGCTCCAAACCCAAAATCTTGCGTTGGATTCAGATAGACCTGCGCGCCAACATCAGAGAATGCACTCCTATTAGGATCCAGGTCCTCCTTATCCTCCACATAGTCGTAGCTTTGCACCACTCGAAAGGATGCAAGCTCCCTCTGGAGCTTAGTTCCACGCACAGGAGGGTTTAACGGCACCCCGAAACTGGTTGGTGGCAGCGCTGAACCAGTATCAAAGTCTGTAAGTGGAGAGAGAGTATCGAGAGTTTCGTACTCGTCCACATCGGCAAGAAATTCCTCGATATCACCTTCACCGCCCTGCAGGTAATCGAAGCTTCCCAATAGCCGTGTGGCAAGTTCATAGGTGAAGAGACTACGCTTCCGAATACGGTCGAAAGAGTCAAACAACGGCAGATCCGCCTGGCTCGTGCCGGGCACATAAGAAAACCCCACCTTTGGCTCCAAGGTGTGTTTTACCCGTCGAAGCCTGTGCATCTGATTACGCGAGCCAATGGAGGTAAGAGTAGTGAGAATGTTATCTTCTGGAAGGTCAAAGACTCGCTCAATAGCGGAACGTATCTCGTAATCGAAGCGAAGTAGGCCTCGTTCATTTGTGCTCGCAAGCTCCCCTCCCGAAAAGGGATCAAGAGTCTCGTCTAAGTCGTAATAAGTCTGGTGATACTCAACGGTGGCGTCACTGTTAAAGTAGTTTTTGTAATGAAACGGGACACGCACAGACGGGCTAACATCAAACCGAACTCCATCATACCCATCCTCTCTCTGAAAGTTCACCCCGTTGAGAGAAAGCTTCGGGGCAACTTTCAATCCGTACGGATTAAAACCGAACGGTCGAAAACTCCGGCTTGCATCGAGGGTAAACTCTGGAAGCCTCTGCAAGGTCGTGTTCTGTGGAGTAATAAGCGAGTTGTTCCACTCCCCGATAACCGAAGAGGAAACATAGTCCCCAAGCTGCGCCCGCGCTGCCATTCTTGACGTTGCGTATCGGCTACTCGGCAATCCGATCTTTGAATCTTGAATCTCTCGTAAAAACAAAGTGTCGCTCACCCAGTGAATATCAGACACGAAACTGAGTGGCACATCAGACACCGGCGAGTTGCTCCAGTTTTGTTTCGCATACACCCCGAATCGGTGATCATCAATTGCTGGCTCAGAGATGTTGGTGATATCGGTTCCTCGTAAACGTCCATCGCGTGGGGTTTCATTGGAGTAGGTGGTGCGGGTCTCTATACTGCTTCGCTGCGAAAAAGCCTGTCGATAATCGTACTGCATTCCATAGCGAGTTCTGGCAGCGATAAAGGGGGTGAAGGTCATATCCGTAGAGCCATCGAGCACGGTGTAAATTGGGATCTTCGCTTGCAAACCGTCACGATTGCTGTAACCAAACTCGGGAATAAGAAGCCCTGAAGATCTCTCCTGTTTAATAGGAAATGCTATCCACGGCGTGTAAAAGAGTGGCACCCCCTTAAAACGGAACACCGAATCATACAGATGCGCGTACCCCTCACGCTCTGCAAGCACCTCATTCCCACTAAGCTTCCAAGGAATCTCCCCATCCGGGCAACTGCAGGTAGAGAGAAAACAATTGGACATGACAAAGTCACGATCATTCAACTTCTCTGCCTCCTTTGCTTCAAATGCAAAGGCATCGTCCTCTAAGGTGAACTTCGTATCCTCAAAGCGCCCAGTCTCCGTCTCGAGATTAAACTCGAGCTTTTCGGCTTGAATAGAGGTACCCTCCCCTGTGAGGAGAACTCGTTCTTCCAACTTTACATCGTTCGTATCAAGGTCGAGGCTTCCGCGCTCGCCCTGCAAACGAAACCCCTGGCCAGAGACCAAGACTCCACCTTCACCGGACACGATATTTTCGGCTTGGTCGAAATTCACCGTCGGAGCCGAAAAGTCGACCTCCTCTTTCTTGTCGGTAGGAGCGGCCATTACTCGCTCTCGTTGATTCGAAAGCTGCTGCTGCCTGTCATCTGAGTCCTCCCGAAAGAGGTAGTCATCATCAGGGGGAACCACCTGCGCAAAAGCTGGCGAACCACAACCGAGGCCAACCATCAGGGTGAAAAGTAGAGCCGGGAGAAGCAGCAGGAAACACAAATCTCCCTGACGAGTCGAACGAACACTTATTCCCAATGACAGACACCGTGAGCGACTGCGGAAGACTCGATCCTTCCGATCAATTGAATTTCCAGATTCAGGATTTCCAGATTCAGGGCGGTCAACACCTAATCGGCTTTGCCGCTTCCAGTGGCCAGAATATATTAAGGATAAAAACGAAGGATTCGTCGCCATACAGAAGGTTATCTGAACCCATCATGGGTGTTACTACAAGTCACAAAAGGTCGAATGATAAGGAGAGCTGTTAATGTATAAAATTGCGCTCTATGGCTTAAAACCGAAGTTCAGCAGCAATCCGGAGATCTCCTCTTTTAGCTCAGCCCTACTCACCACCATGTCTACGATTCCATGCTCAAGCAGGAATTCAGCCCGCTGAAACCCTTCGGGGAGTTTCTGGCGAATGGTCTGCTCGATAACTCGCGGGCCAGCAAATCCGACCAGCGCTTTTGGCTCAGCAATAATAACATCCCCAAGCATCGCAAAGGACGCAGCAACCCCTCCGGTGGTGGGATCGGTCAAAACTGAAATGTACGGAACTCGATCCTGCCCAAGACGCCCCAAGGCGGCACTCACTTTTGCCATCTGCATCAGCGAGAAAATCCCTTCTTGCATCCGCGCCCCACCAGAAGCGCTGACGATGATGACCGGACGGCGCTCAGCCCTCCCCACCTCTATCATTCTGGCGAGTTTTTCCCCCACGACGGCTCCCATGCTACCGCCCATAAAGCCGAACTCAAAAACTCCAAGCATTACTGGGATATTCTGCACTCGCGCCCGACCAGTGATTACTGCCTCGGTAGAGCCACTGGACTTCTCGGCCTTTTTCAACCGTTCTCGATATCGCTTACTATCTCTAAATCCCAGTGGGTCGGTAGTACGGAGCTCTTGGTCCATCTCCGAGAAGGAGTGGCGATCGACAACAACTGGAATTCGCTGTTGGGCCGTTAACCGAAAATGATATTCACAGCGAGTACAGACCCCAAGTGTTCTTCGGAGCTCCTTTGTATACAGGATAGCGCCACACTGCGGGCACTTGGTCCAGATGTCATCCGGCATCTGGACTCGTTCGCTGTCATCTGTTTGTGGCTTAGGAGCCTTACTTCTCGTGAACCAACTCATTAGATTTACATCTGTTTCGAAGGATAATTTTTCGCGGTCGGAAGGCTAACACCGAATCAAACGAATTCCAACTGGGCGAGGAGAATCAAAATAGAGGGCTCTGCTCTTGAGAATCTCTCCTCTACGACCTAAAGTCTACCGTCATGGGGACTGCTCAACTGCCTAACCTTGTTCGCTTTATGGAGGGAATCCTCGCTCCAGGACAGTATTCATCGGCAGATATTTCTCGAAATGGCCTTCAGGTAGAGTCCTGTGAGCAGGCTGTCACAACAGTTGGACTAGCAGTTGATGCTGCCCAATCCATCTTCGAAATGGCGATTCTGAAAAAGTGTCAGTTGATAGTCGCCCACCACGGACTCTTTTGGGGAAACTCTGCTCCTCTGTTGGCGGGAAACACAGGGAAGAAAATACGGACCCTGATAGAGGGAAGATGCTCGCTTTACGTCTCTCACCTTCCGCTCGATGGAAATATGCAAGTTGGCAACGCGGCCGAGCTCGGTCGGCGGCTCGAACTCTCAGAACTCTCTGCTGCTTTTGAAGTTGAACAAGGAGTTACTGTTGGCGCGGTCGGGAATCTCCCCGCCCCCATCCCTCAAAATGAGATTGAAGAGTTTATTCTCAGCAAGATCATCTCTCACAACGACCGCGGCATGACACGCTCTCTCTTATTTGGCTCAGCACAAATTCAGCGGGTCGGAATTGCGACCGGCTCAGCGAGCTCTTTAATCACCTCCGCAAAAAGATTAGGATGCGATCTCTTTATAACTGGGGAGCCGAAACAAGAAGCTTACCATATGGCGAAAGAGGTCGGCATCAATGTAATCTTCGCCGGCCATTACCACACCGAAACGTTCGGGGTAAGAGCCATGGGCAGGTTGCTTGAAAAAGAATTCGGAATCAGCACCGTATTTCTTGACGAGCCAACTGGTATTTAATGCCTTAGATATAGCCTCTAAAGATGAGAGAAAAAATGAACACCATTCACGACATAGACGTTAACGGCAAAAGAGTTTTCATCCGCGCAGACCTGAATGTTCCGCTAGATGAAAATAAAATGATTACTGATCCACTGCGCATCAAGGAGTTCCTTCCAACTGCCAAACTCATCCTTGAAAAAGGAGGGATTCCAATCATTGCCTCACACCTTGGACGGCCGGGTGGAAAACGAGATGAGGCGTATTCTCTTAAGCCAGTAGCGGAAGCCTTGAAGAAGGAGCTGAACTGTGACGTGGTCCTCGCTCCTGACTGTATTGGGGGAGAAGTCGAGCAGCTCGCCAAAGGTTTGAAGCCTGGTCAGGTCCTCCTCCTTGAGAATCTTCGCTTTCATAAGGGCGAAAGTGAAAACGACCCTGCATTTGCAAATGCACTCGCCTCCCTCGCAGACGTATATGTAAACGACGCCTTTGGAACAGCACACCGTGCGCATGCATCCATAGTAGGGGTTCCTCAAAAACTCTCAAACCACGTACCGGGACTCCTGATGCAGAAGGAGCTTGATTACTACAAAAAAGCCCTTCTTGAGCCAGAACGCCCTCTCTGTGTGGTTATTGGGGGAGCAAAAGTTTCTTCGAAACTCGGAGTCCTTCAGCAACTTTGTGCGAAGGCAGACAAAGTCATTATCGGTGGCGCGATGGCGAACACTTTTCTTGCCGCCCAAGGTTTACAGATGGGGAGATCTCTATTCGAGCAACCTCTCTTTCGACAGGCGATAGAGATCACTGGACACATCGCCAGACGGGGTGCGCAGCTCTACCTACCGGTAGATCTCGTTGTTGCCCCATCACTAAAGAGCCAAGGACTTGCCCGAAACGTGACGACTCAAGAAGTTCCTGCCGACTGCATGGCACTCGACATAGGTCCAGCAACTCGCATTCTCTTTCAAGAAGCGCTTCAAAACGCAGCAACGATCGTGTGGAATGGTCCGATGGGAGCATTTGAATACGAGGAATTCGCAGCGGGCACAGAGAGTATGGTCGAAGCGATCGGAGGCGCACTAGGGCTAACAGTAGTTGGTGGAGGTGACACCGATGCTGCCATTCACAAACTGGAGCTTGCTCATAAATTCGACTATATCTCCACCGGTGGGGGAGCATTTTTGGCATTAATTGAGGGACAGAAGCTCCCTGCGCTTGAAGCATTGGGCATTTCACTTCAGTAAGTAGCGATTTTTTTCGTATAGCATTTCCGTAATAATGCAAGAGAATTGCCCATTTGTGGGTGAGAACATTCAGCGACTCGGAAGATGGGACGATACCCCTTCCTGAGTACAGGACAGTATTCATAAGCAACCGCACGGATGCCTTGCATGGCGCAGATTAGGGTCAAACGCGTCAGGAGAAGGCACATGAAAGAACGAAAAATACCAACACTGAATCCTCGAATTCGAGAGGCATCAGAGCAGTACCTGAACAAGGCAAACTCCGAAAAGCAGGTGAGGCTCCGTCTCTTGAAACAACAATTAATGAAGGGGACATATCAGTTGAACTCAACGATTCTCGCGAAATCGTTAGTGAGCACGAATCAATAAGGGCAGTGGTCAAAAAGAGATATAACTGATTCTTCTTCTCAGCTTCAACGATTTCCGAGCCGCTATCCCCTAGACGAAACTTCGCTAGAGCGGCACAGTAGTGCCATGCCGCCAAAAAAATCAAAAACACCGCAACAGGTGCAGGGGGGAATGGCGTTTTTTGCCTCCTACCTCGTACTCTTAGCCCTGTCTTGCGTCTCTGTAAAAGTACTGATCATCGTACTGCTTAATTCCACGCTGGGGCATCTCCTGTTTCCGACTATTGGGGTGATTCTCGGATGGTGGGCTGGTTATACCCTCTTCCGGGGGCAACCCTCTGTACTTCTGCATGAATATAAACATGCCATCCTAGCAACGCTGATTGGCAATAAATGGAAGAAGCTAAAACTCGATGGAATGTCGGGAGCATTTCACTACACCTATACGAAGGACACTGCAGAGTATAACGCTTTCATCTCACTCGCTCCGTACTTCCTCCCTGTACTCACACTGCTCGGTCTCCTTCTTTACGCGATAGTAAGCTACCACTCCCTGGAAGGCGCAATCATCATCACCACCGCTTTCCACGGAGCCGAAATTTATTTCAACTTGAAGGACGCATCACCAATTCAGACTGATCTCACCGATATTCGTGGTGGATACTACAGTGCTCTTGGCTATATCGCTGTTTCAAACACGTTTATCACTTCAATGCTTTTTATCTGGATTATAGGTGGCCCAGACGGACTTCAACTCTGGCTCGACGGCCTCTGGGGACTCGGTGTGCTGTTAGTGGCAGCAGTTCGAGCCGGACTTATCCCGAGCTCCTAAAGCTTACCCCTTCCCCTTTAATACCTCCTTCTGTGTGACCCTGTGCCCTCTGTGTTTTTTTGTCTGCTCGATAGTGCCAATGAGATAAAGCTGCATCGCAGCCACTGAGTTTAGAATTAAACACAGAGGACACAGGGTCACACAGAAGGAGCGGCGACAGCGCTCTGCGAATAGCGAAGAGTAAGCTAACTACAATCGTCCCTCTGGGTACTCCACCCAATCAAGCGATAGCCCCCACGGTTCTGCAGTTGGGCCAGCAACGGATCGATCCTTTGCTTGTAACACTTCCCGGCAAGAAGGTTGACGCTCGGGATCCTTTCCGTATTCCAGTAAGGTTCCCACAATATTCCTCACCATCTGCTTCAAAAACCCTTGGCCTACTACACGAAACTCGACAACATTCCCATCTCGTTCTATGTCGATTGAGGTAACGGTTCGCACCGGAGAACTCGCTCCACAACCAGTAGCACGAAAACTTGAAAAGTCATGCTCCCCAATCAGATGAGACGCTTCACTCAACATCGCTTCCATGCTTATCGGACCGGTAACATGCATCGCGGACCCATAACAGAGCACCGGCGGGCTCGGGTGATTCCACACTCTGTAAGAGTACTGCTTAGCAACAGCCATATGGATCGGATGAAAATCATCGGGGACACGGTCGATAGCAAGAATGGCAACTTCGTTTTTCAGGATACTACTCACACCGACGAGCACCCGTTGGAGATTTTCGAGGTCTATCGAATCACTCTTGAAACATACCACCTGACGCCGAGCAGATACCCCGGCATCGGTTCTCCCAGAAGCAACTGGAAGGCCGATATCTTCCCGCAACACCGTCTTCAAGGCCTTATGGAGCTCTTCCTGCACGGTCCGCACATTCGGTTGCGCCTGCCATCCCGAGAACGGTTTCCCATCATATTCTACAACAAGTCGAATTTGAGGCATTCTAGAAAATTCTTCGTCTAAGCGGACTCTTCACTCCGAAGAGCAATCATCTTCTCAAGAATCTGCACGGCATTCAGCGCGGCTCCCTTTCGAAGATTGTCCGCAACTATCCACAAATTAAATCCGTTTTTAACGGACTCGTCTTCCCTGATTCGCCCAACAAAAATGGGATCTTTAGTGGCGGCGTCAACCTGCATTGGGAATTCTTCGTGATGCGGAAGTGCCTCGATACCAGCATCTTCTTGCAGTGCAGCAATGAGTTCGTCACGCGTAACCTTTCGCTTCGTTTCGACATTTACACTCTCGGCATGACTATGGAAGACCGGCACTCGAACGGCCGTAACCGTTATGCGAAGCTCCGGCAGACGGAGTATTTTACGCGACTCGTAAACTACCTTCATCTCTTCTTTCGAATATCCGTTTTCAAGCATCACATCGATCTGCGGAATGCAATTAAAAGCAATCTGATGTTGAAACGCGTTTGTCTGAACTGCTTGCTGGGTAAAGACCGAGCGAGTCTGTTCCCAAAGCTCATCTAAGGCCTCCTTACCAGCCCCCGAAACCGCCTGGTAAGTTGAAACTACTACTCGTTCAACACCGGCAAGCTTCTCGATTACAGAGAGGACCGGGACAAGCTGCGCCGTAGTACAATTTGGATTAGCAATGAGCTTCGTATCCTTCGTGAGCAGGTCGCCATTCACTTCAGGAACAATGAGAGGCACCTCATCATTCAGGCGAAAAAAACTCGAGTTATCGATGACCGTTGTTCCAGCTTCCAAGGCGGCTGGGACAAACTTCTCAGCTAAATGAGAACCGAGCGCAAAGAGTGCATAGTCGATACCGGCAAAAGAATTAGGCTCAAGCGCCTCAACTTCCAATTCATCCCCTTGGAATGCGTACAGCTCTCCCGCGGAATCTTCAGAAGCGAGGAGGTGCACCTCCGAATTTCGAATCTTCCGCTCTTCCAAGACCCGAAGCATCTCCGAACCTACGACCCCAGTTGCTCCAACTATGCCTATTACCGGTGCTTTGCTTTGCGCTCCCATTTTTGACCTTTCAATGCTAATACCTGTTGATGCTACTATAGCGATCCTCGAAAACAATAGCACTTCGTGCCATTATTTTTGGTGAACGCTCTACACCTCACGGGCAAAGAGAAAAAAGTAGATGACGAGTGGACACTTTTTAAAAGACGATGGAAGCCCTGTTCCATGCGTTTCTTTTCAGCAGCTTCAGCAAATTTTTTCGACTCTTCAAGAAGACCATTTCCTCTCATCCGCTCAATTCGCAGAAGGGCCAGGTTATAGCTTTGCCATGGTAGTTCGCTTTGCTCTGGGATTATCTGCCGAAGGCGGGCTCGTCTGCGCAATCGTTCGAGACACCATCCCCGGCGCTATTGCTCTCTCCTGCTTGAGGCACCTCGTGAATGGTGGGGCCGAAGCCGTAGTTCTGGTAATCGAAGAAGATCCTTCCCAGGAACCGACGGTCATAGCGAACGCACTGAAGACAGTTCAATCCTACGGTGTAAATGTCGAGCACTGGACAAGCTCTGAGCAGAACCCCCTCGTCCAAGGAGTTCTTGGGCAGTGCCACAATGTTCTTTTCGGAACGACCTCTATCAAGACCCCCGATTTTAAGACCACCAATTTTAAGACCCCCGAACCGCCAAGCGAACTCATGAACGGTGCTGTATCTCTGTTAAATGAAATGAGCACCCCTGTGCACTGCATAGTGGCGCCCCAAGGGTTTGACCTCGCTTCAGGTGAAAAGAATGGGGAGTATCTCTACGCTTCCTCAACCCTGTCTCTTGGGGCGCCACTTGAACCGCTACTTCAAAGAGAAGATCTCCTGGGACGACACTACCTGGCAGATCTCTCAATTCCGCTATCGACCTATCAGAAACTTCTTCCGGATTGCCCACCCCCATTTTCCGAGCAGCCAGTAGTTGCTCTGCATAAAGCAAGTGCAGAATCCTAGTCAAAGAACGTCCTGATGCTAAAGGAATCGATCTGTCAGGCATCGGCAGATTTTGAGTTTTGATATCCCCGTCTATTTCTCCGTCTCCATCTTATGCTTGGTCTCAGCCTCAGCCTAAATATGACGAAGACTGAGTCGAAGACCAGGGTTCAGGAGTTATTCATGATACGATGCGGGAAATTCGGCACTGCCCGACAGATTGGATCCCGACAGATTGGATATCGGCAACTCTCAGATTGGTTAACCGCAATTTAATGACTGACGCCAGCGCGGGCAGATTGAGCACCTGCAGAAGCACCCATCTGCGGACTCATTCCATATAGAGTCCAACTATAGAATTTCGCACCGGAACTGATGGCATTCGAGACCTCCACCTGTCGTGGATCTACTTCGCCAGTAATCAAAATAGTCCATCCTGGTTTTGGTGGACTTTGCTGGCCATCGCTGAACAAGGCGAGCTCACTTCCATCAGTGGTCGAAATATAATCCAACCCAGCCACCCGAAAATCCCAATTACTTGGGCGCTCACCATCGGGATATCGCGAGGAGTTCAATTCTTTTACGGTAACTCGATAGGGTTGAAAGTTCGTCATCGTACTACCTCAAAAGATACCTATCATCGCTGACAAAAAATAACGTTGAGTAAAATCCTGTGCCGCAAGCAATTCCGTTATCCTACTAAGCCCAAAATGGCTAGGCTTCTGACGGGTCTACAGTATGTTCCACCACCATTGCAAAGAATGGAGCTGGGCCGTGACGCACATCACGCATCATCTCCGAGGCTTCCTTTGTTTCCACCACTGACCATTCAATAGTTGGCTCTCCACGAGGGCCTGGCTCTCCTATCTTGGTTGGCACCAGGTAAGAATCTCCACCGACCGCTTCATGCTTAGAAAGGAGTCGAACTACATTCACCGGCATTTTTTTATGATTTGCAGTACGCGCGGCAACTCGCTGAAGCTCATCAAGCGTTTCAGCAATCACCCACTGGTTTCTCCCCACATTCGGACATGCGTAGTATTCTCTTCCGTTATCCACATCGCGCTCGAGGTCGTATAAATAATCAATCGACATCTACTTACCTCATTC
>JAGRAT010000239.1 GCA_020434495.1 Bdellovibrionales bacterium
GGTGAACCGAGAAGCCCCCTCGCTGAAGCACTCCTCTTCTCGGCAGATCGCGCTCAACACGTTGAACACCTCATACAACCGGCGATTCAGGCGGGGAAACTGGTGCTCGTGGACCGCTACTACTATTCAACCGTCGCCTTCCAGGGATACGGGCGAGGGTATTCCATCGAAACGCTACTCAGCCTGAGTGATATTGCTATCCAAATGTGCAAGCCTGACATCGTACTCTTGCTCGATCTCGATCCAGCAGCCGGATTAAAACGCAACGCCGAAAAGGAAGAAGAAGATCGTTTTGAACTTGAAGAGATTGAGTTCCACACCAAACTCCGCCAGGGGTTTCTAGACCTCGCAAAGAATTTGGAAGAACCATTCGCCGTTCTCGATGCACGGAGAGCTCCGGAATCTATCCTTCAAGAAGCCGTTCAATACATTGATAGAGTACTCGCCAGCCGCTAGACCCCTCCGGATCACCCGAAAACTCGTCGATTCCAACTCAAATCTGGTTATTCGAAAATCAACCCGCTACACTCCCATCCTATGAATAGCACCCCAATTTTCGGTCACCAACGAGTCATCGAGGCACTCAGACAGGCTATTGCAAAAAACGAGCTCCACCACACTCTCCTTTTTTCGGGACCCGAAGGAATTGGAAAACGTATTGTTGCGAAGAA
The DNA here is from genome assembly GCA_020434495.1 of Bdellovibrionales bacterium. Classification (GTDB taxonomy): domain Bacteria; phylum Bdellovibrionota_C; class UBA2361; order UBA2361; family RFPC01; genus RFPC01. Next base: position 672 of record JAGRAT010000239.1, read on the forward strand.
TCTTGCGGCGACCCTTCTCTGTGATTCACAACAAGACGGCGAAGAAAAAGAAGCCCCCACCAGAATCTTTGGAGGTTGCGGTCAGTGCCATACTTGCACAGTTTTTCGCGCAGGAAATCTCCCAGACATCTTCACCATCTCGTGCTCAGAGAAAACCTCATCTTCAACCGAGGCAGTGCGCGAACTTCTTCACTCGTTGCGGCTTCGTCCTTTTAGTGGCAAATATCGCTTTCTCATCTTCGACGATGCACACCTTTTACAAGGGCAAGCAGCAAACGCCCTGCTCAAATCCCTGGAAGAGCCTCGCCCTGGAACATTTTTCATTCTCATCACCGGCAAGCCGCACTTGATGCTCCGGACTATCCACTCTCGTGCCCAACGGTGGGGATTCCATCGACTAAATAGTGAAGATCTCCGCTCTGTCATTCGAAGCAATATCCAAGAGGACCAAGAGAGCCCGCAAGTTGACGAATCCCTCCTTCCATTAGCAGACGGTTCTTATGAATCATATCGACTACTGGAACAGTTCGGCTCAATACTCGAGGAAAGACAAAGTGCTCTGCAAAAAATTGCTGGCGGCGATAGAGCCCTCGCCCTGGAACTGGGATCTTCCCTTGCTCAAACAAAGGAGACACTTCGCGATGAGCTCCTCTGCCTACATTTGCTTGCGCGCAAAGAGCTAGCAGGCACTCACTCTGTTCAATGGGCGACTTTTTTATTTGAACTGGGAGAAATGGATTATTACCTCCTAAAAAGAAACTTCGCTCCCCTCTATCTTCTGCAAAACCTGTTCCTGCACCTTGCCGATCCCCATCCCGAACGTTACGTTGTTGAGCCGTCGAGCACCCTTGAGCATCGGATAGCAAACTAAATTCGGCCCCGAGAGCATTATGGAGATACGCCCTCTAATTGATTCACACGCTCACCTCGATGGAGAGGATTTTGTGGAAGACCTCCCAGAGGTGCTTGCTCGAGCGAAGGACGCAGGTGTTGAAGCTATAGTAAATATCGGCGCAACCGATCAATTTGATGGTGCATTGCGAACTCTAAAGCTCGCAGATTCCCAAGAACTCGGCACCGAAGTCCCAGAACTCTGGTGCTCTATTGGAATTCATCCCCACGACGCGAAAATAGCTTCGGATAAATCTCGGCTCATAGAGCTCTCACAACACCCAAAAGTACGGGCGATCGGAGAGACAGGACTGGATTTCTTTAAAGAATGGAGCCCGAAGGAAGATCAGTACCGCTGGTTCCGCCTTCAGATTGAAATTGCTCATGAACGGCAGCTCCCTCTTATTATTCACTCAAGGGAAGCCGGGGCAGAATGCCTCAAAGTATTACAGGAGATGGAAGCGGAAAAAGTGGGGGGAGTATTTCACTGTTTTGCTGAAGATGCGACCTTTGCGGTGAAACTTCGCGAGATGAATTTTCTCGTTTCATTTCCGGGAATTCTCACTTTCCCTAAAGCGAAGGCAGTTCAAGAGGCAGCAAAAGAGATTCCGCTTGAGCAGATTATGGTGGAAACCGACGCCCCTTACCTTGCTCCAGTTCCATTTCGTGGAAAACGGTGCGAGAGCGCCTTCGTTCGAAATACCGCCTTAACTCTTGCCGAAATTAAAGGAATCTCCTTTGAAGAGGTTGCTAAACAAACAACCGCTACGGCGAAAAAGTTCTACAAAATCCCCTAAGGAGATAAACGATGACTTCGTTTGCTGGATACGAGATCACTACCTTCAATCATGGATTCCTCCAGCTCGATGGAGGAGCGATGTTTGGCTCGGTTCCAAGACCGCTCTGGGAAAGAATCTATCCGGCCGATGAAAAGCACCGGATTCGATTAGCTACTCGCTCTCTCCTCCTCAAAAGCGAGAAACATACCATTTTGTTTGATGTCGGATGCGGAGAGAAATGGTCAGAAAAGGAGAGAGCAATCTACGGCTTCGAGCCGGCCCTAACTGAACAACCAAAACTTGAGTACGACGCAATCACGGATCTCGTAATCACTCATCTGCACTTTGATCACGCCGGGGGACTTACATATTTTGATTTGGATGGACAGCTACAGCTCCGCTATCCGAACGCTCGGATCTGGATTCAATCGAGCAACTTACAACTTGCAAGAAATCCGAATCTTCGAGAGCGAGCGAGCTATCTTGAAAGTCATGTAGCTCCCTTGGCCGATGCAGACCTAAAAGAGATCACAGGATCAGCAGAGATTCTCCCAAACATCTTCGTCCACGTTTCTAATGGCCACACAGAAGGGCTGCAATATGTAGAGATCCGAGATAAAGAATCCTCGATTTATTACCCATCAGATCTCATCCCAACATCACGCCACCTTCCACTTCCGTATCATATGGGATACGACATGTGCGCAGCGACTCTCCTCAAAGAGAAGCAAATCTTCTTAGAACGGGTTCTCAAAGAGGATTCAACTATCGTATTTGAGCACGATTCGGATGTTTCTGCTGTCAAAATTGAGATTAACACCAGAGGACACTACGGCGTGAAGGAAACTTTTGAATTCCGCTAAAAGACCTCGGCTCATGGCGATAGTACAAATGAAGGGTATCCGAATAAGGACTCCTCGTAGGCAATTCCCTTATCCCTCAAGTAATTCTCTTATGCCGAAGACGAAAGAAAGCTTAGTAACCGCATAAAAGAGTAGCGATTCCTCAAATCCTAGAAGCAACGACTCACTTCACTTTGATTATTAGTATGGAACTAAAACGGCGAAGCGAGACCAGTACGTTAATGGGAGGTTTACATGAAAAAGGTTACTTTTGCATTTCTCGTAGGGCTATGCCTGGCTACAGGCGGGATATTTATTGCAGATGCTAAAGCTTCACCAAGCGAATTCTCGCCATCTAAAATCAGTGATTCTCAGTTGCAAGATCCATTCTTCCATCTCGATCCAAACGGGGATCTTTGCGAACAACTTGAGAGATACCTTGCTATTCTAAAGCCTTGGAAAGACCGGTTTGATCGGCTAAAAGCGACGATGGAACAACTTCAAGAGCAAATTTGGGACGTTGAGGGAGAATGGGAGCAATCGAGCGGAGATGCACGGAAACAGTTGCAGCAGCAACTAAGAGATCTCAGAGCCCAACTTAAAGCTGTTCAAGATATCTACGCCGATCTATATTTCCAGTCTCCGGTTCCTCCAGATAGAATCGATCAAGCTTGGGATGCACTTACAAACTTACAAGCACAATATTGCTAAGCAGTCACAATACACCATAATCGTGGCGGATGAAGAGGCTGGCTAAAGAGAAGAAATCTCATTTTAGCTAGCCTCTCTCTTTAGATAGGCTCCGATCTCTCAGAGTCCTTCTTTCCGCAACTCAGGGGGAATAATCTCTTCAACCATCTTCCGGGTTGGAATCTGCAAAACCGTGATTGCAACGGCAATTCCAGCGGCGATTGCGGCCCAATCCTTCTCACCAGAGATAACGCTCCAAACAAATGCGAGAATTACGCCGGATTCCCGTATTGCAAGTGTGATGATATGGGCGTTCAAAAAAATTCCTAAGTATGCAGAGGCCGAGTCCTTCCTTGTCTTTGTCATGACCTTTAAGAGAAGACTTCTGAGCGAAGCACTCACAACAAGAATCACACCAGAGAGGAGAAGAAGAGGGAGTTTCAAGCCCTGATCCAAGGAGTCCGCAGCACCTGCAGTCTCTAAGGCGCCAAGATACGGGACAGCCCCTATCACTACATAGGAACTCCCGAGAGCATAGGTTAAAATGTAGAGTTTCGGCATTAATTTCTCTAACTTATCCGTCATCCATCCTCCTAAAAGGTTCCGTCAGCGCCCTCCTCATGCTAGCCTCCTAGCTTGAGTGGCAAAAGTGCCAATAGCAGCGTCATCTTAGAAGAGGCAACCATGAGTCCATTATCACCCAAAGCTGAAGAGTCCGGGTTCTTCCATACGAAGCTCGATAGTGCCATCGGATGGTTTCGAAAGTATTCGCTCTTTCCGTACCCGTTTGTGACTGCTTGTTGCGGAATGGAGTATATGGCCGTTAGCTGCGCGCATTACGACACGGATCGCTTCGGGGCTGCTCTCCCGCGATTTACCCCACGACAATCAGATCTCCTCATGGTGGTTGGAACCATCACTCATAAAATTGCTCCCGTCCTCCTTCGCGTTTATGAACAGATGACTGAGCCAAAGTACGTTGTTGCCTTCGGCGCCTGTGCATCCTCCGGTGGATTTTACGATAACTACACAACAGTGGCTGGCATCGATAAGATCATACCGGTTGATTGCTACATTCCAGGCTGTCCCCCTAGACCAGAGACCGTGCTTGACGCACTAATGGTGCTACAGAAGCGAATCCATACACAGAAGCAGCCACTAGTCGGTGAACATGGTGGGAAACAGATTCACCCAGAACTTCCAGAGTTTCTTGGGGATGAAATCGACACGGGCCTCCAGAAAACCGTCTAAGGGAATCCTGAAAACTACACTTCTTTACTTTTAAACGCCGAGTAAACCGGGGGGTTTTCACCCCCAGTTTCTCACAGAACCGTACGTGACGGTCTCCCGTCATACGGCTCTTCCAGGGAGGCGAAAGGTCCAGTGCCAGAAGAGGCGAGGTTGTTGTCGAGCTAGGCGTCGTAGGAAACGATTTGCCTGTTTCCAGGTACATTTCGTTTTCTTTCGCCACCACCGAACTACCGATTGGTCAAGCCAGTCGTTGAGACGGTGAAGCTTACTCGGGTAAAAGGAACGAAAATAGTTGTAGAATCCCCTGACAACCGGATTGATGCCTGCCGCTACTTGCTCGACAGTGCTCTGAGTCCGGTGGAAATGTTTCTCCTGCTTG
>JAGRAT010000240.1 GCA_020434495.1 Bdellovibrionales bacterium
TATTGTGACAGCTGAATCGTTGCAATCTTCTAAGAAAAATTCACTGCTCTTGAAGCTCATTGCCCCTCTGCTGTCCTTCTTCATAAGTCTTGATCGAGTTTTCCCTCTGACTCACGGCGGAATGCTTATTGTAAAAGCGACTCCGCGCTAGTGTTCGTATCGCTTTCAGCCCCGAGGTTAGGCCAGGGCCTAGTAGATAGCGGTCGTATCGTTATCTGAAAGCTCGACCATTCTTCATCAACTGCTGCAGCTCGACCATCTGCTTGCAGGTTGGAATGGATGAGGTTTCGACCGGGTTCGATAACTTCTTCTGTTGTTTGACGGCAACGCGGCACTCTTGGCGTAGCAACGTCATTTTCTTTATCTTCCCGTTATACTTTTCCTCTGTTCTCGGAGAAACCCCAGCGCCGCGCAATCTTAGCGCTACGTCATTGGAGCGTGAGTCTCCAACCAAATTCTCGAGATGACAGTTGAGCTGCTCGCCAACAAGTTTCGAGCGCAGTGGGAGAAGTGCCTTGAAGGAAATGCCATCGCTTCCTGTGAACGGTGACAGTTTTGATAAACGCGCTTGAAGCCTCTTCTCCAGTCGTCGACTACGCTTTGTTGAGGAATTCAATGAGCACATGAGACGAAGCTGCTCAGTGCCCTCTGGTCCAGAAATACCTAGCTTCATCGTTTTTCCAAGCTTCAATTGCGATCGATTTGACGAAAGGGTGTATGAAGAAGGATCGCCTCCGGTGTCTTCACCACCATCTTCTCCTCCGTTGCCGGAACCAGCTCCACCGTTGCCACCTCCAGGGGGTGTTGGTGTCGGGGTTGGAGTAGCTGTTGGAGTCGGAGTTGGGGTCGCTAAGTTTCCAGCGATCTGACACTCGAGCTTTAATTCGGCGACTGACTTTGAGTAGCCCTGACGGTTCCCGCTTGGATCTGTCGCTATTACTTCAATGCTATCCTCCAGAGCTGCTCCAGCGAGGCTGTGTTCGTGGTAGCCGTTTCCTCTATCAGTAAGTGTGAGCTCAAGATTGCCGTTGCGATAAATTTCAATAGCGCTGAGCTGTCCGGAATCATCCCAAAAGCCGACGCGAAGAGTTGTTGGTGCGCAGTCGTTGGTTACAATTGCGCCGTCAATGCTTGGATGATACCTATCAAACTTCGTAGGAAGATATTGATGTGAACTAGACTGGGGGACATCTCTCGGAGTGTGATTGTCTATCCACTGACCGAGCTTATACACCCATTGTGCGGCTTGTAGATTCGTTCCATCGCAGAGATCATATGCAGTAGCGTGAACATCGCTAAAGTGAAATCCCCAGTTCTCAACGTCATAGTTCGGCTGAAAATGATTTAAAGTATTGTCACGTCCATCAGTTCTTTCCCCTCGTGCCGCCATAAACGCTAAGCTTCCGAGTGCTCCAGCGATCGGAGAGGCGTAATTTCGAGAGCGGAGTTTCTCGAAAGCGTCTCCCTCATCGGTGTAATTAAGTGCCGCTAGAGCACTTGTATTTGAGGAGATGTTTTGATTATGACAGCTACCGCAGTACTGATTGAATCCTGGCCAAATGTCTTGGGTCCACTCTGGGAGGGTCGTTGTCGGAGTATTTGAGGTTTCTACCACGGGATTACAGGTTGCATCGTAAGTGATGAATGTCGTTTGGCTGATCATGTCAGCTGGTGGTGATTGAGAAGCGATAGTGCCAGAGTAGTCAATCGCTTTTCCGGGCTCATGTTGATGGCATCCTCCGCAATCAGTGCGGGCCTCCCGTGGCTTTAGGCTGTGCCAACTACGAACATCGGTGAGACGCATTCCATATCGTCTATCAAGAAGGTGAAACTCAAATGGAACATTGGACGGAATGTACGCCGAAAAGGATTGATCCGCTTGGTTTCTAACGTCATAAACTCCCAGCAGTCGAGCAGTTTCTCGTTGAAACCTTTCTTTGTTTGGATCGGTGACAGACCCTCCGTAGTTGTACCCGTAGTTATCTATTCGGTTACTCGTCATCTGTATGGCGACTCCGAGTACCGTTTCGGGTCTCAGGTACTCACAGACATCATTCTGGTTCTGTACGTAGGTAAGTCCATCTTGATTGCCGATAACGTGATCGTGTTGAGCATTAAAGTTCTGGTTTCCACGGTTGGGATTGTATGACTTCTTTTCCTCACCTGAAGCTGTGGGAAGCCAGCAATCAAATGGTCTTCGGTCTGTATTCCAAAGGGCAGAGGTGCCAACAATTGAGACCGGTAAGCCATCAGGCACTGCGCCGTTCGTTCTTACCAACGATTCGCTAAACTGTTGCTCTACATCTCCTGTCCGCTCCTGCCAGCTAAGCACTGGAACTGGCCAAGCGAGAGCGTACGCATCAGAGGTTTCTTCGACCACTTTGAGGATTCCAGTCCCATTTTCGAGACTTGGAGTATCCAGTGGTTCAAATTCATTAAGATTTGGTCGATATCCGATAAAGGAATCGTAGTTGTGCTTGATGTTGAACTCGTCTTCTGTTCTTCCGTTAGCACTGGTAAAGCTGTAGGCAAGAAAATAGCCCTCATTCGGTCTACTACATCTTGGGGATGTGCCTTTCCCCTGAAATACTCCGCCGATAAGAGGAGAAGGATCGTCGTTGTCAGCAATACTTGGAGTAAGCTTTCGTGAACCAACCTGTCTTGGAAGGATGTAGTTGTTGTCATTATAGTCATAGGTATTGAGGCCCACCTTGCTCATATCCTGTTTCCAGATACTCCCGAATCCTCGGTTGTTCTGGTTGTAGTACCGAGTGGCAACAAAGTAGTCACCTGCATCCGAACCTTCTGTATCCACGCACAAGCTTCCAAGGTGCATGACTCCTGGATTCATGCCGAAACCAATGAGGGGATACCATTTCCCTTCTGAGTCCATTCCTTGAATCTCCCAGTGACGAGCATCACCGGTGGTGCCTTGATAAGAAAAAGATATGCCGTTACGAAGCCTCGCAGGGCTAAAGGCTGCTGTTGTTGTGTAGTACTGAAACTGACGCGAGTTTGTAATTGAGCCGTCTGGCTGAATATCTGCGATATGAAGGTTAAAATTGTGATTCGTGTATCCAGATTGGGATCTATTAGAGTTGTTCAGGTGCCTCTTGTTGCTCACATATACGAGCTTTTTACCGCTCCAGGTGCGCATCTCTTCGGCATGCATATAGATGGTGGCCCACCGATTGATACAGTTCGCCTCGGTGCATCCAGCTCCAGATGTTGTTGCTGAAGGGTTCTGTGCGTCTTTAAACATGTCAAGGAGCTGCTGCCGTCCCTCGCTATCGAGTACGCGAGTAGTCAGACGCTTTGCCGTGAGAGTGTTTGGATCGATACTCTGGTTCTGAATTATTGGCTCCAAATCGATGAAGTAGAGATCTGCGCCAACGAGATTCTGACCAGTCTGTGAATGATTACGAGTGGCATCGTGGAAGTACGAGAAGTAAATTTTCTTTCCATCCTCGGAGATGTTTGGCTCGACTACGGTGCCGAGGGTAAGATCTCCGCCCGGAGTGTCGATCAGTCCTGGCGTGTTTGCATGAACTGGAAGGGGAAAGAGTTTCCTAACTGTTCCGTTTGGCAATCGAATAAAGAGATGGTTTCCAGCAGTTGGAATGTTTGCATCCAGTACATCAAGGCCAAACCGATAGGTTCCGCTCGTTATTCCGGTTCTTGTATTCGTGCTAAAACTCTTCTTTGCTGCTACGAATGCGACCGGAAAGTCTGGTTGATAATAACCGGCACCGGAAGTTTGGAAGGTTTGGGCAAAGGCTGACCCGATACCCAGAAAGCTTAATAGAGTAACGAGAAGGATGCCCGCAGCATCGCCTCCCCTAAAAACACCACGCATTATACGACCTCACCACGAGGCGTGAGTCCTTTATGGACTAACGCATTCCGACCGACGAGTAGTGGAGCAAGAACCGTGCCGTTGGTGTGCGCAACTCAGAATGAGATGTTACCGAGTTGTCAAGAAGAAGAAGTGGTTTTTGTTAGGAATCCTTGGTACTCGGTGTCCCTAATTTTTTGCATGCCCCCTGTAAGAGTACTTCGTAGTGATGATTTTTTAGATTTTTGACCTTGAATGTGAAATATATTTTTTAGCCGGTGTCCTCCAGATACTATACCGAAGGCAACTGAAATTGCCGGGAGGTCCCCCGGAGGGATAACGAGCACTGCCCGTAACATCGACCGAAAGCGCGGAGCTTTCGACAGCCAGAACCGGAGTTCCATTTGCGGGCCGTATATTGATTAGCTGAGGAGATTTTCTCTTTCGGCTTGTGGTGGTGGAGCACATGGGGTTAGTGGTTGCAAGTTCTCGGACCGCGCTAGAAGCGAGTGAAAAACTTGCGCGCGATTACCCAAAAGAGCCGGTAAGTTTCGTTGCCCGAAACCAAAGATTCGATGAAGATCTTGGGGATATTGGGGTTGCCACCGTTAACCGTGAGGGCTACCAGCTTACGGCGAATGGTAAACAGTATTATCTTACTCGGAGTGAGAATCGAGATCGGAGAGAAGCCTTTGCTGGATATCTCGAAGAGAAGTACGGCGCTACCCCCGGACCAAATCGCTTCCTAAAGCATAAAGTTCTCATTCTTGCGAAAGATACACCACCAGTAGAGCAACCGATGATCCATGAAGCACTTGAATCGATCGGTTGGATGCCGATCTCAGATGTTTCGAAACATGGACCGACTCATTGGGCAGAGCTTATTCACGCTCTCGGGATTGAAATCGCAGTTGTGCAAAATGCGGAAATGGCAGCGAAGCTCAGGGATATCATCACAGTTCCTCATGTGGTGCGAGAGATCACAAACCCTGCAACAGGAGAGTATCGTAAAACAGAGGTGAAACTTAGCCTAAAAGAGGTAATTGCTCTAGAGAACTTTCATCTGCAAGACACCGGTGGACTCACCTTTACTTCGTATCGAGATATTCTCAGGGATGGTCCGAGATATAAAAGCGACTTGGATAACTTTGACGGCAACGATCCCACCCGCTTGATTCCGGTCGTAGCTGAGGACGGACCTCCTCTGGTGGTAGTGTCTTCAGATCAGGCGAGGCTTCGTGCGTTACAGATTTCGCACGGCACGATGTGGACCGAGAAAGATTCGATTATGGCCAATATCACCATGGGGCACGCGTTTGGTGGACTTACGGTAGATGCCGGGTATCTATCGAGAGCGAATCTGAATTTTCTTCATCCGCACTCGAATCCGAGGACGGTTGCGGCAGAAACGCGACAAGCGAGACCGACCATCATACCAGTTACTCCTCTTCATCTTGAGAAGGTTGCAGAAGGGATATTGAAGAGTATGGGGGAGGATCTTGATAAGGTCCTACGTCGGGTGGATAAGATGACCTCAGGGCTAACCGAATGGACAGGAGTGCCAAGTGTTCTTCGGAGAATGGCTCGGGTTGCCCTGAAGAGCTATAGCGATGCGGTTAATAATGGCGAACGAAAGAAGAACTCAGCTATTTGGAAAAGCTAT
>JAGRAT010000241.1 GCA_020434495.1 Bdellovibrionales bacterium
CTTTTTCTTGCCAGATTCGTTCTCGTTTACCCTTACCACCGAATCGAGATTTCGGATTTTCTGCTGAACCGGTAACTGAAGAGCAAAATCTACCAAATCATTATCAAGAAATGGCACTCTACATTCCAGAGAGAAGGCCATGCCCAGCTTGTCTTCAATGGAAAGTAGGCCCTGCAGGAATGTCTTTGATTCTAAGTACAGAGATGCGTTTACAAAGTCCTCCGGAGTCTTAATTGGTGTGTCGATTTGTGAGAGAACTCCAGCAAAAATGTCCCTAGTCCAGACATGCTGAGCATCATTCCATACTGGTTGAAGCACTTTTTGAAGTGAGCGGTTCGGTATGAGGCGTTGCCAATACCGGTAGTACTCATCAACGTACTCATCATAATTATTGCTTGATGCCACTCGATAATACCGCCAGGGATATCCACCAAAAAGTTCATCACCGCCAGTTCCAGCGAGAACCACCTTTACAAAATTTCCCGCTAGCTTAGATGCAAAATAGTTAGGATATGATTGTCCGACTCGAGGTTCCTCAAGATGATTAACAATGGAAGGCAACGAACGTTCGAGATCGCCAGCTTTGAGTACCATCTCGTAGTGTTCCGTTTTGCAAAGGTAGGAAAGCGCTTCTGCCTGAGGACGTTCATCAAAGCTCATTTCGATTCCACTGGCAGATCGAAGGTCGCAGCCGACAGTGAAACTTTTCATTTCGGGAGAGTGCGATGAGGCAACAGCAGTAATTGACCCTGAATCTATCCCTCCACTTAAGTACGTACCAACTTCAACATCGCTAACAAGTTGACGTGTCACTGCCTGCTCAAACAGCCGCGTTAGTTCCTCAAGATACTCATTGGCCGATGCTTTTGAATCTGAGGGATGGAAGTGGTAATTCCAATACTGCTTAAGAGGTAATGCTTTACGATGTGTCTGCAGGTCAAATTCAGCATAGTGCCCCGCAGGAAAATACTTTACATCTTGAAAGAGAGTTTTGTCAGTGAAGAAATTTTGGAAAGTCAAATACTCAAGAAGCGCTTCATTGTCCATGCGAGCCGAAAACAACGGGTGGGCAAGTAGAGCTTTAATTTCAGAACCAAACGAGAGGACTCCATTTTGGAAGGCGTAGTAGAGGGGTTTAATTCCGTATCGATCTCTAGCCATGAAGAGAGATTTTGCTATCGTATCCCAAACGATGAAAGCAAACATGCCATTGAAGCGTTTTACTGCCTCAGAGCCCCATTGGATATACGAAGCGAGAACCACTTCCGAATCAGAATTAGTGCGAAATTTGACCCCTTTTTTCTCGAGTTCATTGCGAAGCTCTAGAAAGTTGTAGAGTTCCCCATTGTATATCAAAACATATCGTCGATCGTTGCTTAACATCGGCTGGGTAGCTGCAGCACTAAGATCAATGACTGCAAGCCTCGTATGACCCAAGGCTACCGGTCCATCGGTAAAGTATCCCTCACCGTCTGGGCCGCGGTGAATGAGGGTTCGGTTCATTGATTCGATAATCGCTCGAGAAGAGGGCTCACCATTAAGATTGATATATCCAGTGATTCCACACATCGATTAACTTGGATTGCACTCCTTAATACATCTCACAACGTATTCATAATCAGCATCAGTCATCCGTCCATGCAAAGGGAGAGCAATAGACTGCTCCTCACACCATTCGGCATTTGGATATCTTCTCAGACAGGCTTCGGCAGTTTGCCGATAACATCCCAAGCGGTGAACAGCATGAGTGCCAGGGCGTGTATTTATTCCCTTAGCAAAGAGTTTTTCCATTAGGGTATTTCTATCGACGAGAGAGTCTGAGCTCACTGAGCATACAAAAGACTGCCAACTATGGCTTCCGCCTATGGGTTCGCAGGGAACGTTAAGCCAAGGTAGGGACTCCAGCTGTACTTGATAAAACTGAGCCCAACGTTTCCGATCAGCCAACAACCCATCAAGCCGTTTCATTTGTTCAATGCCAATGGCACCTTGAAGATCAGTCATACGGTAGTTGTATCCAATCTCATCAAAAGCAGGAAGAATATACGGTTTTGGCCCTAAGTGACGTTGCTCCTCTGAGATACTTGCCCCATGATTTCGCATCATTTGCAGTTTATGAGAAAGAAAGTCGTCATTCGTTGATATCATCCCCCCTTCGCCGGTCGTTATGATCTTTCTCGGATGAAAGGAAAACGCAGCCGCCACACCAAGACCGCCAGCCGCAGTTCCCTTGTACTCGGCACCTACCGCACATGCCGCATCTTCTATGATTGGTATATCAGGGGCAGCTGAAGAAATTGCATCGATGTCGGCACAAAGTCCAAAGAGATGGACCACCAATATCGCTCGGGTTCTTGAGTTAACCAAACTACCAATACCACTCGGATCGATGTTAAATGTGGTTCGCTCTACATCAGCAAAGATAGGAGTCGCTCCGCAGTACCTAACAGCGTTCGCGGTTGAAACCCAAGTAAAACTCGGGACTATCACCTCATCGCCAGGACCGATATCTAACGCAGCGAGAATAAGGTGGAGGGCTGTAGTGCAACTGGTGGTGGCAATAGCGTACCGTACCCCATGACGCTCAGCGAACATTCGTTCGAATTCAGCCACCTTGGGTCCTTGAGTCAGCCAGCCAGTTTCGAGTGGTTCGCGAAGCGCCTCCCACTCCTCCTTTCCCAAAATTGGTTGAGCTATTTGAATAGCTCTTTGAAATTCATCGCTCATTTAAGATCCCATAGAGGCATATCTTCGCCGCTCTTCTACTTCGTCGATATGAGTACGTCTCCACTCAATAAGATCAGAAAGTCCTTGTTCAAGGGAAACCGTAGACCTAAAATCAATTTCACGTTCGGCTTTTTGAGGACAACCAACTCTGTTCTTTACGAATGTCGGACCACTTGGCTCATACTGAATTTCTAGCGGAGAACCAGAAATTCGCAGAATCATCTCCGTGAGCTCTCGAATGCTCGTCTTCACTCCTGTTCCGACATTGTAGAACTCGTCCGTTGCTTCAGATTTCATCGCACAGATATTAGCTCTCGCACAGTCCTTTACAGAGACGAAATCGTAGGACTGCGACCCGTCCCCATAAACAACGGGTGGTTTGCCCTGGTCGAGGCGGTCGAGTATCTTCATAATTACTGCTATGTAAGCGCCACGGTAGTCTTGTCGTGGTCCGTAAACGTTCATATAGCGAAGGCCGACATAATCGAAAGCAGCATCACTTTCTTTGTGTCTGTGGAACAGAGATCGGCAAAACTGCTCTCCGGCAACCTTAGTCGCGCCATAGAAGTTCGTATTATTGAAAGGATGGTCCTCTTTCATCGGTTCAGTGACGGCATCCCCATAAACTGATGCAGAGGAAGAGTAGACCAGCTTCTTTGCATTGGATTGAATGAGAGCCTGAAGAACATTGAAAGTTCCCTCAATATTAACCTTGAAAGCCGAAGGTTCAAATTCGTGACAATGGAGTAGCCACAACGCTGCCAAGTGAAACACGCCATCTACCTGTTCAAAGGCTCTCTTCAAAATATCTTGGTGCAACAGGTCTCCTCCAAGAGGAAACACCTCTACGCGATTATCTCCTAATGCGTTCTCAAGATTCTCCCTCGTCCCCCTCGAAAAATTATCAAATACTATCACGCGAGCAACATCTTCATGAAGGAGAGCGTCGACGAGGTGAGAACCTATAAACCCAGCGCCTCCAATTACGAGGAATGTCTTGCCACGCAAGTCCATAGACCAATCCTATAAGAAATCCAACATTTGTCCTTTGATTAAGGCCGCCACTATCATAGCGTCCTTGGCGAGATAGAGCGAGTAGAACCCGTAAGGAATTCTGTTTTCTTTCCTAAGAAAACGGGTTATGGAGAGGCGTATGAATTCAGATAAACCGTTTTCTTTAGCTGTAGTTGGAGTTGGAGATTGGGGTAAGAACCACGTCAGAGCAGCTCACGAACTTTTTGGCCCTGGTCTTCGTTATGCCGTTGATTCTGATGAGAGTAGGAGGGAAGTCGTCTCCTCCATTTCTCCAGATATTCCCTTTTCTACGGACATAAGAGATGTTCTCTCGGACGACACAATTGAGGCGATGGTCATTGCCAGTCCAGCGGTCTACCATTATGAATTGGCCAAATTAGCGCTGCAGGCGGGAAAACATATTCTTGTCGAAAAACCTTTGGCTCTCCATGCCGATAAGGCTACGGAACTGACGAATCTGGCAGAGAAGGGTAGCCGAACCTTAATGGTAGGGCACATTCTTCTCTTTCATCCTGCGGTGGAAAAAATCAGAGAAATCCTGAAATCTGGTCAACTTGGACGTCTTGAATACCTTTATAGTAACAGACTTAATCTTGGCAAGGTGAGGAAAGAAGAGAATATTTTGTGGTCTTTTGCACCCCACGACATCGCCATTTTTGACTACTTAATTGGAAGCAGCCCCATCAGTGTTCATGCGAGTGGGGCGGCTTACTTGCAGCCAGCAATTCACGACGTCACAGTGACTTCACTTTCTTATCCGAACAATATTCACGGGCATATCCATGTTTCTTGGCTCCATCCGTTCAAAGAGCATAGGATGGTTTTCATTGGTGATAAGGCGATGCTTGTGTTTGAAGACAACCCTGATGGCCCATCACTGCTCCTGTATAACAAGGGGATTGATTTTGTCCGAGGTGTCCCCACCAAGTGGCAGGACGAGACTACCCCCGTTGAGTTCGATAAAGCGGAGCCTTTAAAACAAGAGCTGCTACACTTTCGAGATTGTATTCGAAAGGGGACCCCCCCGCTCGCGGACGGAAGGCATGCAACTCGGGTGTTGCAGGTGCTGGAAAAAGCTCAGGCCTCACTTCTCGTTCATCAGACTGGTAGAGAATGGGGCTCTGTCTCGCCGTATACTGGAGGAGCTTATGTTCATGAAACGGCAACAATTGATCAGGGGTCGGAAATCGGTGACGGCACTAAAGTTTGGCACTATTCCCATGTCTGCCCTGGGGCTCGAATTGGGAGAAACTGTTCTTTAGGTCAAAACGTTTTTGTCGCGAACAATGTGAGGATTGGCGACCACTGCAAAATTCAAAATAACGTGTCTATTTATGAAGGAGTAGAATTAGAAGATTATGTTTTTTGTGGCCCTTCGATGGTGTTCACTAACATAACGGTGCCGAGATGTGAATTTCCTCAGCGGGGCAGTCAATATTATGTGAAGACTAAAGTAGAACAGGGCGTCTCTATAGGGGCAAATGCTACTATTGTTTGTGGAGTGACTTTAAAGAGACACTCATTCGTGGGGGCCGGAGCAGTAGTCACAGAAGATGTGCCTGAATTTGCTCTTGTGGTTGGTAATCCGGCAAAAGTTGTGGGTTGGATGTCGCGAGATGGTAAAAGGTGTAAGTCCCAAGAAGAGGCTCACGA
>JAGRAT010000242.1 GCA_020434495.1 Bdellovibrionales bacterium
GATATGCTGAGCTTCTTCCTGAGGAGACTCGAAAGGTTGTTGATGATTATTTTCTGTATGCAAAAGCAGCAGAGGAGCTAGATGAAGCGTATTTGGGAAGAGAGAGCCGTATCCATGTAGCGGAGAATGTTCGAAAGGGCGTTCGTATTATTGAGATTTCTAGATCTTTAGATGATCCAGTGTGTTTGCTGCAGTACAAAAGTGCCCTTTCCAAGGATCAGTGGAATTTGCTTTATCAAGTTCATCATGAGAAACGATCTCCGCGGCAAATTGCTGATGACCAAAGTGGCAGTAACGGCGCTGAGGTAGTTAGAAGAGAATATGCAGAGATTCTCCTTCAGATTCTGAATGCAAATGAAGATCCTCGTAAAGACGCGTTGACAGACTGGACCAGCTATGAGGCGCGCCTACCTTTGAGTTTCCGACATCGGTCTGCTGAGCTCGTAGCTCAGGGAGTTGGAGTAGAAGAGTTCTGTCAGATGCGAGGGGAGGGGTTTGGCGCCAGTGCAGTTGATAGGGAGCTCTATTACTATGTGCAGCTGTTTATGAAGATTGACCTGTATGGGAGAGATTCCACTCTTCACAATTCCCTTATCCGAAAGCTTCCGGAAGTTCAGATGGACCTTCTAAAGCGCATGGTCGGTGGGACGGTTAGTATTGCGGATGCCGCAGCTGAGCTTCCGGGTGCTATCTCCGTTCCAGATGCTCAAAGAGAATATGAGGAGGCGTTACGTTTGTTCATAAACTTGACGACAGGTGCGGTTTCAGTCGGGGGTGCACGTGGCGCGAAGCCGAAGGAAAAGAGTGAAGTTTTCTCACCGGAACAAGTCCTTCCTAAATTCAAATTGGAGGAAATGGAGAACTGGCGAGCTCACCTGAATGTGTTGACCTCGAATCAGGTTGGAGTTGCTGAGCTTGCGATTGACCAAGGGAAGGATTTGGCTACTCTTTCACGGACATTCGGGTATACCCAGACCAATGCGAGAAAATTGGTACAGAAGGTGGCCCTTGAGTTGCGTTGGGCTGCGTGGCTTACCGACGAGAATTCTGGATCAATTTGGAATGAGCAGGTTCCGCATCTTGCGACTCGGCACCAAGCCGCGTTGGATCTGTATTACAGAGAAAAGTACTCAGCAAAGGAGGTCGGAACTCAAGTCTATCCTGCCGTGTCGCCACTAAGAGCTCGGGAACTGATCAAAGAAGCCCGTACTGCACTAGCCAAATTGGTGTATGACGGGAAAGCGCATAAATTCGAGTGGGAGGAACGTTTAGCCGAGATACAAAACCCGCAGTATCGCCAGATCTTACTACTCCTTTACAAGGAAGCCTGGACAAAGGCGGAAATTGCCACAGCGCTAGGAATTTCTAGTGCCTCGGTAAGGAGGTACCACGATGCCGCCATGTCGAAGTTAGGTCTTGCTGGTGGGGCAACTCCCTTGGAGTAAGCTCAGGGGGGAGTAAAAAATGAAAGCCTTCGGCTTGCTCTTTTCTTTCAGGTGACCGCTCTTTGTTTTCCCGCTGGGGGCTATAGCCCTCCTCGAAAACCACACCACTTCGTAGCATGATTTTCGAGGATTGCTTTAGAAGTTGGCTGCTGCTCAACTACGGCCGCCAGTTGGAACGAAAAAAGAATCCTTAGGCTACATCTCTGAACAACGAACCATAATTCTCTATGGTTAGTTTTTGGAGGTGAGCCATGAAAAAATTCCTATTAAGTATATTCGCTGTTGCCGGACTGATAAGCATGACGACCCAGAGTGTGCACGCACAAGGGTCAGCCGTTAGCGATAAGACCCCATCTTTGCATGCTGTTGTTCGTTGTGGAGACGGTGAGGAAAAGGTCATTAAAGTTCCCATTGAAGAAATCATCAAGTACTACAATGAGAACGGTGGCGATCTCCTCGATTTGATAAAAATGATAATCATCATAAGAGCCTGCGGTATGGATGGCAGCGCGGAAATAGAGCTTATCCTCTAGCTTCGTGCCCAGCGAATTGCACTGCATTAGCCGGTTCCGAGAGCCGAGCATTACTCGTGGTCAATTGGCCGGCTAATTGCAGTGATCTTGGCCATGCTTCCGGGACTCAATTTCCTCCCCCGGAGCCGGTTAAGGTTGGTGGGTATGACAAAAGGTCTTGTTTTCGAACCTCGCTTGAGGTTTTTTCAGATTCTCTTCTCAACGTTCTTGCTCGTTGGAACTTCCAGCGTTGCCGAGACGTATCCTTCCGCAAATTGGGAAATCGAGGCGAACCCTTTAACGTTGGGGTTTGACACTCAGATATTTGCTAATCGAATTTCCAGTGATCATTTAGAGTTTGCAGATGGAGTAGTTATCGTCGATGGAAAGATTGTCTATCAGGGAGGGGAGATCTCTCGCGTAGACCGACTTTACTCTGCTAGTAAGACTTTGTGGGCGCTCGTTGCAGGTTATCTTATAGAAAGACGGGAACTTTCCCTGGATACACTCGTGCCAGCTTTGCCGAATCAGCCAGTTGTTTATCCTCCAACAGGAGGAACACTCAAAACCGTTGCTGAATTCCTTCGAATGAATGCTAACTATGGACTTCCCCTTGCTCAGTATCATGAGCCAAAGGCGATTTACAGCAATAATGCTGTTGAACACCTTGCCACGTTCCTCGCTACACGTGTTTCTTCGGCAACAAGTTATCCCGAAATAATCACCAATACCTTTGGGGCAGACCTTCAGCTTCAAGATGGAATTACCTATTCCGGATATGCGGGTGGCTGGAACGGGGGATTCTCGATGAGCGTCCGGGACTTGGCACGTATCGCCTATCTCATGTTGCGTGGAGGAAGATGGCGTACAGAACAGATAGTTGATGCTGAGTTTGTTTCCTCAATATTTCAGAACCAAAACATTGTACCTCCAAGTACCTATGGAGGGCCGAATACGAGGCTGAACCAGGTAGCAGCAAGTAGAAAAATTCCTGGTCACTACTCTTACTTTACCTGGGTCCTCGGGAAAACCGCGTACATGAACGGATACCTTGGAGTGTACGCCATTATCATTCCCGAGCTAAACGCGATTCTTGTTACTAATGGACGGTGGGAGCGAGATGGAAACAGAGATGCTTCTGCTGACTTTATCGACGCCATGTATGCAGCAATGAGCACTAGAGTTCCTTCCTCGGCATTGTCAGAGCAGAGTTTGAAAGTCGACCCCGATGGAAATGTTTTCTCTGGTTCCTTTCCATGTACTCAGGGCCTCACGATACCGGGTATAGAAGTATTGGAAGATGCCAACGCGTACTCGAAAGGGTTGCCCGAACTCGTCCTTAGTGGAGTGAACAACCAGGAGATCGCTCGTTTTCATCGGGCTGCTGTTAACCCTCTGGTGGCAGCGCTTGAGAGCTGTAGAGGCAATGAGAATGAGGGGGAGATGTATGGAGTTGCCGAGCAATTTGATCAGAACTCGGTGCCCGGCTCAAGCATCTTCCGGGTGACCTGTTATTCTCCGAATCGTGAGGAAGGTCAAAAACTGCTAGTGAGTGGCACGAGTGCTATCTGCCTTATCGGGAATGAAATCGCAGCAGCGCCAGTAATTTCTGAATAGCCAATAAGACCGTATATTATCTCACGATTTCAGATAGATAGAGCAGCAGCTGGTAGTCCTCAAGGCTACAAGAACTTCTGACGATACGGATGTCAGGCGCATATTTGCAATTTGTAGTTCGATGACCATTTTGGAGGGTCAATGAAGCGAGCATCCGTAGTGCACAGCGATCCAGGGCAAGCTATCAGATCGCTTGGAGAGCAAATCAAAATTCCAAATCAAGCAGCACTGATCTTTTTCTGTTCCGCAGAGTACGATCCTGCCGTCGTATCGGAAGAGTGTAATCGCGTCTTCGAGTGCCCAATACTCGGATGTTCGAGCGCTGGTGAGATAGGAGAGCGATATCAAACAGGTGGGATAGTCGGGCTCTCCTTGCCCATGGAGCACTTCACCGTCGTGTCGCGCTATATTTCGCCACTGCCCATGTATACCCCGCAAGCTGCTAGCGAAACTGTGGCATCGCTTATGAGCGAGATTGGGGGAGAGAGCGTTGAAGGTGTGTTCGCATTTAGCTTAATAGACGGGCTTTCCGTTCTTGAAGAAGAGTTTGTTGCGAATACTTATGGTGCGCTTCCGAGAATTCCACTTGTCGGTGGATCGGCAGGGGATAATCTCAAGTTCGAAAAAACTATTGTCTACTGCAACAGAGACTTTGGTGGCAACTCGGCGGTACTTTCGCTAATCAAAACAAATCTTCCATTTCAGACATTTGAGTTAAACCACTTCACTCCTTCTGACAAGGAAATGGTTACTACCGAGGTGGATACCCTGAGCAGAACGGTCTATGAGATAGATGGTGGACCAGCCGCTGAAGAGTACGCTAAGCTTCTTGGCCTCAAAGTAGAAGATCTCACTCCGCATGTATTCTCCGCTCATCCCGTCATGCTTCAAATCGGTGACGAGTGGTATGTTCGTTCAATTCAGAAAGTGAATCCAGATAAAAGTCTTACCTTCTTTTGCGCTATAGAGGAGGGTATCCCTCTCTCAATTGGAAATGGAGAAAGCTTTGTCTCGAGACTTGATGAGAGATCTCGCCAGTTGCAGGAAAACTTTGATGAAGTACTTCTTACTTTGGGATGTGATTGCATCTTACGAAAACTCGAGATTGAACAGCGAGGAATTCAAGAAGAGGTAGAGGAGATTCTTCAAAAGCTTCGGTTTATTGGGTTTAGCACCTTTGGCGAGCAAGTAAATGCTATTCACGTGAACCAAACACTAACGGGAGTAGTTTTTGGACGGCGATGAGAATCAATCTTTGCAAGAAGAGCTTGCCGCTCTTCGCGAAGAGAATAGGAGGCTCAAAAAAGTCAATGAAGCCCTCAAGGCAAGGGTCAAGCGGAGTATTCAGAATTCTGGGTCCGCGTTTGCCGTGTTTGAGAACAACATCCTTTTAAAAAAGGAAATTGAAAGACAAACACGAGATCTCAGAGTAGCAAAAGATGCTGCTGAGAAAGCAGCTCGCGCGAAATCCGAATTTCTAGCGAATATGAGCCATGAAATTCGAACTCCCATGAATGGTGTGCTCGGACTTACGGAGATACTTCTCGCTACCGATCTTGATAAGGATCAACGACAGCTTGCAGACACGGTCCGAGAGTCGGGAAACGCTCTTCTTGCTATCATCAATGACATTCTAGAAATAAAAAAAATTGAAGCTGGGAAGTTAGAGATCTCGGATGGCCCATTTTGTTTAAGGTCCCTCCTGCTTGGTCTAGAACCTCTGCTTATGCCCCAAATTCAAAGGAAGAATCTCTCGTTCTTGGCAGATATTCCAAGTAGCCTTTCCGAGTTGCTTATCGGAGATGAGATTCGACTTCGCCAAGTCTTACTGAATCT
>JAGRAT010000243.1 GCA_020434495.1 Bdellovibrionales bacterium
AGATGCCCTTTACGGTAGAACCGAAGGAGCAGTTTTTGTGGCAAGCGGCAATGTGGCGTTCTCTGGATCTTTCCACTTTCGGTGGGGAACGGGTTGATCTGGTTATTGCTACAAAGTTTCCAAGTTATTACGCGAGGCATCCAAAAAAGAGTTTATGGCTCGTACATCAACACCGCGCAAT
Organism: Bdellovibrionales bacterium; assembly: GCA_020434495.1. Classification (GTDB taxonomy): domain Bacteria; phylum Bdellovibrionota_C; class UBA2361; order UBA2361; family RFPC01; genus RFPC01. The sequence continues at coordinate 182 of JAGRAT010000243.1, forward strand.
TTATGACCTCTATGGCGGAAGGTATTCTGATTTTTCAGATGATCCGCGAGACGAAGAATTGCGAAAAGCATTAGTTCTCGGCGATACGCAAGCAATTGGCGAAAGTAATTTTATTTCAGGGATCTCGAAGAACGTAGTTGATCGATTAAAGAACTTTAATGGTATTGAGGGTAAAGTGCTCTATCCGCCGTTGAATTTGGCGGGTCAGTACTATACTGCCGAGTCCGAGCCATATGTGCTTTCGGTTGGAAGGATCTGTTCAATTAAGCGGGTTGATCTCATGGTCAAAGCGCTTCCTTTTATACACCCGTTTGTGAAGTTAAAAGTAGTGGGAAGGCCCGATGAACCTGGCGTCATGGAGTACTTGCAGAATGAGATTGCGAAGCATCACCTTCATGAGCGTGTTGAATTCCTTGGCAGAGTTTCAGATGAGGCCCTCTTAGAACTCTATTCGAAATGCATGGCAGTGTATTACGCTCCCCATAACGAAGATTATGGGTATGTGACTCTAGAGGGGATGGCTTCTTCAAAGCCAGTTCTCTCTGCCACCGATAGTGGGGGAGTTTTAGAGTTCGTGCGACATGAAGAGAATGGCTTAATTGTGGAACCGACTAGCGAAGCGATTGGAAACGGAGTTAATCGACTTGCAGAAGACATGCAGTTTGCAGCTCGTCTTGGAGCGCAGGGGCGGCGTGATCTTAACGCTCTTGGAATTGAACAGAGTGGATGGGAGGATGTCATCCAAGGACTTCTCTCTCCACTTTCAGAGAATCAAAAGACGGAGCGTGTAAGTAATGGGTAATACCCGAAAGCTTCGACTTGCCTGGTGTGGAGTGCTCCCAATAACTGAGAGGATGGAGCAGACTCTCTCCGCATATGCGGCAGAGGTTCTTCTTCCACATATGCGGAGAGAATTTGAAGTTGAGCTTTTTCATAATAGCTTTGAGCCGTATAGAGACTTTGCAACTTTTCATTACCTCCGATTACGTGATCGTCATGAGAGTGATCCCTTTGATATCTGTCTCTACCAGATTGAAGACCACCCAGAGGCGCAATATGTTCGAATCGCTTCGGCGCTTTTACCAGGGGTTTCGTGGTTTCATAACCTGTACTTCTCTTCCCATGGCCCGGAGCCGATTCTTAATAGCGCATGGCGAACGACGCAAGCTCGATTTGGAAATAGAGCACTTCCATGGGCGGTCCGTCGGGCCGAGCATGAACAAGATGCACCTCTCGGGAGGCGAGAAGCGACTTCGTGTCTTGTTCCAATCTTTTCGAATGAGCGCGATATAGACGAATACCAACGCTTAATTGGCTGTTCGTTGGGTGGAGATCGTTGGAGTGAGCAGCCTTCGTATTATCTTCCGTTGCCTGTTTCGAAGGAGCTCTTTGCCCGATCGGTTCATTCGCAACAGAGATCGTCGCTTTCCGTGTTACTCTGTGGTGGTGGTCGTATTGAAGATCGTTCTCATAAAGTGCTTGCGGTGCTACGAGAGCTCCCTGATTGTCATCTGCGGTGGGTATTTCCTCCAGATGAAACGACGCGAGTTCATGCTTTGGTTGAAGAGTTTGGCCTGCAAAATGTAAGTCTGTTCCCTGAGCTTTCTCCCAAAAAGTGGCAAGAGCATCTTCGTGAGGGAGATGTTGCCATTCACCTCTCTTTCTCCGTATTCGGGCAGCCTGGCCCATATGTATGGATGAGTATGGCAGCAGGTTGCCCCGTACTTGTTACCCGCTTTGGCGCGAGTGAGCGGATTGCCTCGCACGTTGTGTACCACATACCGCCTGGAGTAGAGGAGTCAAAACATGTTGAGCTTGTCCTTCACGCCCTTAGAGACAAGAAGGGGGTTCATCATTCCGAAATGGTACGAGGGTATGCCGAGGAGATTTTCCGTGAAGAGAAGATCGCATTAGAGCTCATTGCAGTTTTGCAGTCACTGTCTAGTCATCCACTGTATCGCGAGCTTCTCACAGAATGGCGAGAGTTTCAGGAAGAGGCGCAGCAAGCGTTGTTGCAGGAGGTCGTTGAAGGTTCGATTCCACAAGAACTTTCATTGAATGAATCTCAAGTTCTGCAAGAGTCTTTTTCACGCATTTCTCGTGAGCTGGGTTGGGATGCTTCGGGAGGGAGTTTTGTTTAGCAAGTTGCGCTTAGCGTTTGTTCTTCCGCGATATTATGCGGATGTTGTAGGTGGTGCGGAGACCCTTACAGGGAATCTCGCCCTTCAGGCACAGGCGCGTGGAGCAGCGGTGGAAATTTGGACAACGTGTGCTCGAGATAATAGAACGTGGGCAAACGCTTTTCCCGCTGGTACGAGTGATGAGGGAGGGCTAACCGTTCGGAGGTTTTCCGTAGATGAACGCGATCTCGAAAAATGGATACCACGTCAGATTCAGCTCTCTGAAGGAATGCCTCTAAGCGTTCATGATCAATTCATCTGGATGGAAGAAGGGGTGAATTCACGTGATCTCTATAACTATATTCAAAAAAACGGAGAGTCCTTTGACCTCTTGATTTTTGCTCCGTATCTCTTTGGCACAACGTTTTGGGGCTCGCTTGTTTATCCAGAGCGGTCTGCCCTTATTCCGTGTTTACACGATGAGCCGAATGCCTATCTGGAGGTGATCGCGAGTATGTTCCGTCAGGTGCGAGGGTGTTTCTTTAACTGCAATGCTGAAATGCAACTCGCTCGTTCGCTTTACGGTTCACAGATTCCTGGTGGGATAGTTGGTATGGGGTTTGAACAGTCGGAACTCACTTCCCATACTCCGTATTTTTCTGAAGAGTTTCCGTATCTCCTCTATCTCGGAAGAATGGAAACCGGGAAAAATGTTCACACCATGCTTGATTACTTCGTTGAAAGTAAGGAGCGGGGTGCGTTACCTGAGGAATTCCATATCGTCATTGCTGGTGCTGGATCGTTTGAGGATCTGCAACGTCCACAGTATCAGGAACGTTCGGATGTCATCGCGGTTGGTCGAGTGAATGAAGAGGATAAAAGAGCGCTTTTGAAACACGCAATCGCCCTGGTGCAGCCGTCCGTAATGGAATCGTTTTGCATAGTAATGATGGAAGGGTGGTTAGAGGGTACTCCCGCTCTCGTTCACGAGAATTGCGATGTAACTAAACATCATATCCATCAAGCAGAGGGCGGACTCACCTTTCGTTCTTCTGAGAGCTTCGGGGAGGCGGTTGGTCGGCTTTTTGATGATTCGCAGCTCCGGCAGAAGTTCGGTGCCGCAGGAAGAAGGTATGTCGAAGAGGTCTTTAGTTGGGAGGCGGTGATGGAGAGATTCGACGAGGTCGTCTCTCAGCTGTTGAATGATTCGAAGTCCCCCTCAGCTGTAAACACTCTTTCCAGTTAGTAGTTGTCGTGCCAGAAGCATCAGCAAAAAAGCGTATAGATTTCATCGTTGCTGAGCTCAACAGGCATGCGGATCTGTACTACAACAAAGAGGCTCCAGAGATCAGCGATGCAGAGTACGACAGCCTCATGCGGGAACTTGAAGCGCTTGAAGGAGATCATCCAGAGCTTGTTCGTCCAGATTCCCCAACCAGGCGGGTAGGAGCGGCTCCCCTGGATACCTTTGAGTCTGTCCCTCATCGAGAGCCGATGCTTTCGCTTGATAACGCAATGAATGAGGAGGAACTGGTTTCATTTCTTGAACGCACAGCGCGTTTTCTTGAAAAGTCAGAACGAAAGGGCGCAACGGCGAGTTTTACTGCTGAGTACAAGTTCGATGGAGTTGCGGTCTCTCTTCAGTACCGGGACGGAATATTCGTACAAGGTTTGACGAGAGGGGATGGAGAGGTTGGAGAAAATGTCACCGCAAACTTACAAACGGTTCGATCTATTCCATTGAGGCTCACTGGAGCGCCCGCAGAACTGGAGGTTCGTGGAGAGGTGCTCTTTAAACGTGACGATTTTATTCGTTTGAATGAAGAGCGAATTGCTGCGGGGGAACCTCCATTTGCCAACCCACGAAATGCCGCTTCGGGAAGTCTTCGGCAATTGGATTCAAAAATTACCGCGAAACGTCCATTGAGTTTCTTTGCATATGCTCTCTTGGCAACCGCTGACGGAGTGTTGCCCGCTGCTCACTCAGAGCAGATTGCATTTGCAAAAGATTTAGGCTTTCTCGTCTCACCGCTCCGCCCCGTGTGTTGTTCAACAGAGGAGCTCGTTTCTGCCTATAGGCAAGCGTTGGCTGGGAGAGGGGAGCTTCCCTTCGAAGTCGATGGTCTCGTTGTTAAGGTGAACGAGACAGAGCTTCAACGGGTGCTGGGAGCAAAGGAGCGGTCCCCTCGTTGGGCTATCGCGGTGAAGTTTCCGCCGGTTGAGGAAAATACCGTCCTAAAGGATATCCACATTCAGGTAGGGCGAACCGGCGCATTGACCCCGGTAGCTGAACTTGAGCCCGTTCAAGTTGGGGGGGTAATCGTTTCGAGAGCCACCCTTCATAATGAGGATGAGATCCGGCGAAAAGGAATACGCATCGGCGATACCGTTGTCGTCAGACGACAGGGGGATGTCATACCGGCTGTTGTGTCATTTGTCCCTGGGAAAAGAACTGGTGAGGAGCGAGAGTTCGTTTTTCCGAAAGAGTGTCCAGTTTGTGGAACTCCGGTGATTCGCCCTCCGGGTGAGGCAGTCGTGCGTTGTCCAAATGGTCGTTGCCCTGCGAAGTCTGTTCAACGAATTATTCATTTTGCGAGTCGGAATGCTCTCGACATCGAAGGGCTCGGTGAAAAAATGGTCCATCGCCTTGTCGATAATGGGCTTGTTTCTGATATCGCGGATCTTTACCAGCTCAAAGTTGAGTCCTTGAAAGATTTGCCTCAGATGGGACAAAAGTCTGCTGAGAAATTGGTTGAGGCATTGGAGCTGTCAAAACAACCACTCTTTTCTAAATTTCTCTTTGCGCTTGGTATTCGTCATGTAGGAGAGAGGACTGCAAAGGTCATTGCTCAAGCCGCTCCAGATATCTCATCGTTGCGCCAGCTAACAGAAAAGCAATTGCTTGACCTTCCTGAAATCGGCCCTGAAATTTCGAATTCAGTTTTGGACTTTCTCGCAAGCGAAGAGGAGCAGTTGCTATTAGAGCGATTGCTTGAGGCTGGCTTCACTTTTCAAAAGGAAATTCGAGCGAAGAGTGACTCCCCGATATCGGGAAAAACATTTGTTCTCACTGGGGCCCTGTCAGTCTCCCGAGACGAA
>JAGRAT010000244.1 GCA_020434495.1 Bdellovibrionales bacterium
CTACCGGCGCTATGTAATCGTTACGCGAAGGATCGAGCTCGTCCGGGTAACCTGTCTCACTATCGCGATTCCATCTGAATATCTGTCGGATATTCGGCAGCTGAGGTCCTGTGAGTCGTCCATCGGTGACAGCAGCCTCGAGAGTATCAAATGCTTCCTGAATGGCCACTGGCTCATCTTTCACACCCTCTGGAAATGGATTTTGATGGTGAGGCCAAAACACCCTAGCCCGCTCAACCTCATCAAGAAGCGCCGGTTGCTCTTCCTGCCGAATATCAATAGACGGCTCCTCCACTCCTCTTCCTTGTGCCATTTCCATACTTCAACTCTCCGTCAACGGTTCTTATAGCCCTCTAAAATAAACGTACTCCCCGAAGGATGACCCAGATAGCAATCTCACTCAATTTTTGACCTGTAATGGCGCTCACGAAGCCCAAAAAGAAATGAACGGTAGGCAAAAAATGGCTTCTGCGATATCGTAACAGCTCAAAATTTAAGAACTTTGTCCCATAGTTTCTTGCTCCGGTGTTTTGCCCCATGCGAAGTCGCTTTCCATCTCAACTCAACCTCACGCTCCTTTTCTTCCTCTCCCTTCTCGCTGCTATTCCTCTGCCTTCGTTGGCTGAGTCACCAGCACCGCAGGGACCTACCGTCCTCGGGCGGGTAAATGGCGCAATTGGCTCGGTGCTCTTTTTCGACATAGCACAGGGAAGTATTCAGGTTAAAAAGGTTGATACGAAAGGTTACCCAATTATCGATGAGGAGACAGGAGAACAGGCGATAGAGGTGGTCGGCTTTCCTTTCCTCGTTGCAGTTTTAGTACTTGGTGCCGTCTTTTTTACATTTTTTTACGGCTGGATAAATGTTCGGGGCTTTAAACACGCCATCGATATCGTACGGGGGAAATTTGATAAGGAGGAAGACGAAGGAGAAATTACTCACTTCCGAGCCCTCACGAGCGCTCTCTCTGCTACAGTTGGGCTTGGCAATATTGCTGGGGTTGCGGTTGCTATTCAGCTGGGAGGACCTGGAGCCGTATTCTGGATGATGTTCCTTGCTATCTTCGGAATGAGTGCAAAGTTTAGCAGCTGCACGTTGGCCCAAATGTACAGAAAGGTAAACTCAAACGGCACTATCTCTGGGGGGCCGATGTATTACCTCGACATCGGACTGCGAGAGGTTTCCCCATACTTAAAGCCCCTCGGTAAAGCTCTTGCGCTTCTCTATGCCGTTTTCATCATGGGTGGATCCATTGGTGGCGGAAATATGTTTCAGTCCAACCAAACCGCGGAGGCCTTTACAAGCACCTTTGGTCTCGGAGAATCCGCTAACGCTGTGGTTGGAATAATTCTCGCTATCTTGGTTGCGGTAGTTATTCTCGGAGGGATTAAAAGGATTGGGGCTGCGACATCGAAGATAGTCCCCTTAATGTGCGGCCTCTATGTTATCGCCTCTCTTATCGTCATCATCACCCACCTCCCTGCTATCCCCTCTGCTCTTTCCACAATTGTTTTGCAGGCGTTCACCGACAATGCTTTTTTTGGAGGGATGGTCGGGGTCCTCATTATGGGTTTCAAACGAGCAGCATTCTCTAACGAGGCCGGGCTTGGAAGCGCTGCGATAGCGCATGCTGCCGCTAAGACGAAAGAACCTGTGCGGGAAGGCCTTGTCGCCATGCTGGGCCCCTTTATCGACACGATAGTTATCTGCCTTATGACCTCCATGGTTATCGTCGTAACGGGAGTGTATGCAGATCCAGCACTATCTTCCGGAGCTGGGAACCTCGGCGTCACCCTAACGAACGCGGCTTTTGCCACCGTTATCCCTTGGTTCCCGTACGTTTTAACCATTTGCATCGGACTCTTCGCGTATTCCACCATGATCTCGTGGTGCTACTACGGAGAGCGTGGCTGGATCTACCTATTGGACCACTTGGGGAACGATGTCGGCTTAAAAACTCTCCCCGTTTTCCGTTTAATATTCGTCTTTTTTACCTTTTTCGGATCGATAAATTCCCTAACCGACGTCATTGATTTTTCTGATCTCATGATTTTAAGCCTCGCATTCCCCAATATTATTGGGAGCATCATTCTCGCTCCAAGAGTAAGAGCGAAACTCAAAGACTACATGCGACGCCACAAAGAGGGAGCCTTTCAATGACTCTCCCCCCAAAAAAGAATACTGACCGGACTTGGATTATCACTGCGCTTCTCCTCTACTCGCTTGCCGTACTGCCGACAGTTTCGCTTGCGGATATAGATGAATCGGAAATTGTGAGCCCAAAGGAAGGGTGGGGAGAGCTCGACATTGAAGAAGAGGAAGAAGAGCCACTTCCGTTTTTTGTTGAGCTGCTGCTATGGCCCGTGAATCGTGTACTCGATTTAGTTGATGTAGTTCGCATTGATGTTGGAGCCGGAACGAGCTACGGAGGCGTACTCCGCATTACAAGACAGGGCTCCCTTGGTTACCGGAGCGTGGCTCCCGGTTCTCTTCGCATAGGGTCTTTTGGTAGGAAACCTCCCATTTTATTTGAGGAAGAAGATGAGAAAGGTGCTGGCGTCAATTATAAATTCTCATCCGATCGAGAGGTATGCGACACAGAAATTGGCGTTGGTATCGATCTCTTCCTCGCTGGATACATAGGGATATGCGCCGAAGGAATCGTCGACTTCCTCGGAGGAATTATCTTCCTCGATCCCGACGATGACGATATACGCTAGAACCAATTGGATTTCGTCTGACTAAAGCCCTACTACCGGAATGCCATGATAAGGCCACGCCAAAAAAACCATGGCAAGGTAAACAAGAATAGAAGAATGAGGTAAGAAAGGGAGGACAGAAGATATTCGTCTGTCACCGAAGAACGATCGAGGCTAAGACCGACAAATTTTCTTCGTCGAGAATTCTTTTCTTCTATTACCTCGGAAAGCTTCCTGTCATCAGCTCGAGAAGAACCGCTCTGTCCTACGCCTATATCTATAGGGATCGTCGAATCACCACTCACACCCGCGTCTTCATCAATCTCATCCGCATTCGCTTTCCCAAGAGATTCGCTGAGCGCATTAAAATTAAACTCAACTCCCCCACCCATCTGGACAATAGATTCAAGTCGCAGCAACTCTCGTATACAGGTTACCGTCTTGTTCGGGGGGAAAAAACTCTCTTCGATGAGCTCTAAATACGTCTTTGGATCCCTCAGCAGCTGAAAGAGGAGAAGCGACTCAAACGAAACCTCAGGGGGGAGCTCGCCACCCGCCATAAAAATCGTATCGGCTGAAAACGCTTCATAATCGTTGTGCGACTCACTGTTCTTCAAAATATCGGCAGCAAAGCGATGAAGTTGTAATGCTGGGAGGAACTCCGTCTCGCGCGCTATCTCCATCGGTTTAAATTTTACCGGCAGCCCCTCTTCAAAATCGATATGGAGAATCGATCGCAGAAAAGCCTGATAGACGAGGTCTCGAAAACGTTCCTTGTGAAAATGAAATATCTCTGGAACATCGAGCCATTTCCAAAGCTCTTCATAACTCTCCAGCGCTGGCGGTTGTCTGCTAATGAGCTCGTGGGTTGCAAAACGACGGCCCAAATCTCCCGGGATGCGGAGATCTGGGGTGTGATATTCAACAAACCGCAAATTCTTGATATAGAACTCGTGGACGTTCGTTTCCGACCGGAGCGTCAGAACTCCCTCCGGATAATCAACGGGAAAGGTCTTGAAGATGCGGGAGAGCTTCTGAAGAGAGGTGATCTGTTTCATCCCTTCCTCCGCTCTCGCAAGAGCCATCCTAAGGGATAGCTCAACAACACAAAACAGCCAGCGAAAAAGAGCACGACTGGAGCAAGTTCAGGAAACAATCCAAAGAAACGGCCACATTCAGATGGCCACCCAAGAGCGAGAAAAAGTGTGAGAAACAGTGCGACAGAGAATGGCAACGAGAGCATGGTATGGCGACTTGCGGCAAGACTTCCTCCCGGACAAATGGCCACCAAACGATTTGCTTCGTCGGATTCCTCAATCCCATGTCCCTTTTCCGCATGTCTCCGGGTAAGGGCAATTACAGCACTCCCAAGAATTGCCAACCCAAGAACAACGAGTAACCCAGGGGAAAGGGGATAAAACAGATGATTCAGCTTGCGCTGGCTCTGCAGCTTTACATGATCATTTGGAACAAAACTTGAGGCTCGATAGAAGGCCCAAGGAGGGGCGAAGCTTTTACCCATCCATCCTTTGCCCTGACCCTGCGCAACTTCTATTTTCTCCAGAGATTTCACCAACTCTTCATCAATTTTTCGTGCCTTACTATAGAGCTCTGTGCTCGTATCGGTATCGAGCAACTCAAATTCAATTTTCGATAGCCAGAAAAGCGCCTCGGCAGAATTCCTATCTCGGTCATGCGCTGATTCAAGATACTCCTTCGCTTCCTTGAACTTTCCCTCAATAAAGAGAATCACCCCTCTATTGGTATCCGTCCAAGCCCTCTCCCCATTAAGATCTTCTATCATCGCTAAGAGAAAGAGTGCTGTTTGATATTCTTTCTCTCGCACCATCAGCTGTACAAGCGCAGCAAGTACAAGCGGGTCGTCGGACCTAGCCTCAAACATTTCATATACACGATAAATGTCTCCCGGTCCCTGATCCTGTTCGACGATCCGAAACACGGACTGCATCCCATCGGATTTTTCCCAGGTGGAGACATTCTCGTGCACTGGAATGAGGACTCCCCACAGCGCTAGGAGTAGCCCAGCGAAGAGGAAATAGTACCGATGGGAGGGAGCAAGGAGTATTGCGAAACAGGTGAGACAGGCCAAGGGTCCGAGGAACATCGCCACGACTACAGCGGGAACAACGATAATGGCGAAACGCTTTGGGAGATCGAGCTCGAAACCAAACCTCGCGAGAGGCCGGAGCACCTGTCTGGGATAAGAGATGAGGATATACGCGGCAGTTAATATAACCGCAAATGTTAATGCCAAAAGAATCGGGTAAATAAGCGAGGAGAGGAACGGTATGAGTAGACTCGGATAGGTCCAAAAAGAACTCCCTAGCAACTTCAGACTATCCCAGTTGGCATTTCCTTCAAGAATTTTGGCGGCTTCATAGCGGATAAACGGGTGGCTAGGAGAGAGTGCCTTCGCGTAGCCAATGAGCGCGCTACGATCTTCGGGGTCAGCAGTTTGAGAGGCCTCCGTAAGAAGCGCTCGGCTGTACTCGCTCAAATTTTTTAACCCGTATCGATCTCTTAAACTGGAAGCGAGCGCGAAGGCGGTTTCGAGTTCCACGGCGGAATCCTTCTCTATCGCTTCAACCATCGTGCGATACAGAGGCAAGAAAGGATCCTCAACTTTTGGGAGGTGCAGACCGTGACTTGCCTTTGGTGGCA
>JAGRAT010000245.1 GCA_020434495.1 Bdellovibrionales bacterium
AAATTGGACTATAATGACATTGCCTTTTCGCGACCAGGAGATTTCGGGAATTGAAGTGCAGGTGGCAAGGTATTTTAGCCAGGCGATGAGCGCATCGTCACTCCGCTTTCCGAGATGATGACGAGCATTTGCTTCTTGAAACATGTATCGCAGTTTTGGAAGATCCTGGAAATAGTGAGTTGAGGAGTTAACAGCCCAGTAGGGATCGTTTGTTCCAAGCTGTATAAATTTCGGCATGGTCAGCGAATTTCTGTAACTGTGGGGATCGATCCATTCTCGAAGCTCTCTAATCCGTCCCGAATCTATTCTCTCGATAAGTCCAAGCTCTTCGTACACGCGAAGCTTTTCGCTCTGTTTGCCAAACGTCCGTTGCGCAGAGGCAATTTGCTGTTTCATATTGAGCATGTCAAAGACGCGGGGTGCCAGTCCTGCAACCCGATCATCTTGAGCAGCGAGTAAGTAAGCTGTCCATCCACGCTTTGACGCTCCGTAGAGAACAAATCGAACGTCTGCAGTATCAAAGCGAGCCTTGAGTGCTGTGCTTATGGAATCCATTGCCAGGCGAACGGAGTTCACCATGGGGAAGATAATTGGCTTGTTGTTATCCCCGGTTTTTTCAAACTCAGCGATAGAACGCGCAAGGAGTTCGTCGTCTTTCATATTGGGAGGTAGTCGATTAGGGACATCTGCCAATATTGCTCCAGGTATTCCAACTTCTGAAGATACTCTGTCGAGGAGATTCCTCTCTCCCTCTAAGTTCCCCGATCCAGCTATTGAAAGGAAAAAGAGTTGAGAGTGGGGAATGAGTGTTTTGGGAGAAGAGAGGAGAACTCGGTGATTCCAGGAGGCGCCATCGGGGAGCTGCCAGCGAAGAGAGTAGTACTCGAATTTTTTGTTTTCTAACGAAACGTTACTCTCCGTTTTTTCGAAGAGAGCATTTCTCCTGTTGTCTCGTAAATAGCTAACGAGTCCGTTCTCCTCCCCCACAGTAACCGCTGGGAGAAATTGCAGTAGTGAAACTATCCAAATGAGGGCGAGGCGGTTCAATGGTTCTCTAGTCGTTTAAAGTTGATCGGATTGCGCTTCTCAAAAGAAAGCTTCGTTTTGCATCATCGGTAACCTCAACGAAGTTGTCATACAGAGTTGGGTCCATGAGCAGAGCTCCCAAAGTCCCACTTCCTCTAGCTAGGGAGGTAGTCGCTTCTTCTAGGCTATCGAGGATACGTCCCAGCTTAGCAGAGAACTCTCCCATGCTCGTTTTGTTATCACCGTAAATTATTCCATGAAGCATTCCGTCTCCATCCCGAACCTCGGTAACGACCTCAGTTAATGTTTTTGACGCTTGTGAAAGATTGTTCGCGGCTTTTGAAAAATTTTCGGTGATATCAGCCGAAGCACTTTCGTAAACAAGATTATGGAGAAGACCGTCTCCCTTTTCTATCTCTCCGAGAATGGTTTTTACACTTTTGAAGGCTGCTTCGACATCGTCGAGCATCCGATCTCCATCTTCCTTGGAGAAGATAAGTCGATGCACCAAGCCATCCCCGTCTTTTAGTGCTGTAGAGATCTCTTTGATATTCGCCAAGGTTTCTCGGAGATTATCAGTAGAGTGTTCGTTGAAGTCTCCAATCACGGTATCAAGGGTTTCCGAAAGGGAGGCCACGTTCTGCGCCACCTGAGCAGCGGTGTTGAGAATATCACTGATATCTCCCGTATCCTGACTGCCGAGGGTCCCACCTGGAGGTATGAGTTGTGGAGTGGTTCCAGATGAGATGCTCAAGAATCTATCCCCAAGTAAGCCCTGGCTTGCAATAGATGCCTTCGAGTCAGAGCGAATACGGGAGAGGTATTCTTCATTAACTTCAAGGGTTAAATAAACAGCAGTATCTTTGAGATCTTCTGCAAAGCCAATCTCTGATACTCTTCCTATGGTGATTCCGCCAAGACGAATCGGAGCCCCTTCTTTCAATCCCTTGACGTCGGTAAAGGAGGTGAAAAACAGCTCCTTCGAAGCGAAAACTTGTTTCTCGCGGCCAAGGGCGAAGATGGTTATTGCGATAAGCGCTAAGCTCAGCACAACGAACATTCCAGCTTGGGTTTCTCTATCTCTCTTCATGGTTTAAAGCTCAGCTCGCCAATTTCCGGTTACAAAGTCTCTAACAGCGGGATCATTTGCCTCAAGCTCCCTCGCCAAGCCATCAGCTTTTTTTTCTCCATCAGCAAATAAGATCCACCTCTTCGATATCTTTCTTGCACTTTCAATGTCATGAGTTACTGATATCGTGGTCATTCCATGTTCTTCATTCAGCCGAATGATGAGACTATCAATATTCCGAGCTGAAGTTGGATCGAGTCCGGTGGTGGGTTCATCGAAAAGCATGAGCTGCGGCTCTGAGGCGAGCGCCCTCGCGAGGCCAATCCTTTTCTTCTGCCCTCCTGAGAGCTCGGCGGGATACTGCGACCGTTTTGAATCGAGCCCAACAAGCTTCAGTTTCTCAATAACAAGTCCCTCGATTCTCTGCTCGTCTTTTTCTCCACGTTCCCGGAGAGGATAGGCAACATTCTCATATACGGAAAGAGAATCGAAAAGAGCGGCTCCTTGAAAGAGGAATCCTACCCGAGCCCGAATCTGCTGCAATTCCTCCTCATCGAGGGAGGAGATGTTTTGATTGAATACTTGAACCTTTCCCCCGAGAGGCTTTAGTAGACCGACAATGAGTTTTAGTATAACCGTCTTTCCAGTTCCACTTGGGCCGAGAAGAGTTACTGAGTCTCCAGTTTCTACAGAGAAATTGATGTGCTCATGCACCGGATTGCCGTTGAACCCTATTGAAACTTCGTCAAATGTAACTGCCTCTGAGTCCGTCATGAAAAATACCCTAGAGCGAGAGGAGAAGTTTAGTGAGAAAGAAGTCGGAGACAAATATCACAACGCTTCCAATGACCACTGTGTTAATGGTAGTTCTTCCAACTCCCTCGGTACCCCCAGTGGTGCGCATGCCATTGAAGCACGCAAGGAGGACAACAAGCACACCGAATACCGAGCTCTTCAGAAGTCCATCAGTGAAATCTTGAATCGTGATTGCCGATACGAGCGAGGTGTAATAGAGGTGACTTGAGATGTCGAGTTGAAATACCGCAATGATGAGTCCTCCGTAAATGCCAAGCAGATCGGCTGCGATGACCAAGCCTGGTAGCGCAATCAGTGCCGCTAAAACTCGAGGGGTGACAAGCTTGGAGATCGGATTCGCCCCCAGGCAGCGCATGGCATCGATCTGTTCCGTCACTGCCATGGAGCCGAGCTCTGCTGCCACACCGGCGCCGACCCTGCCGCAAACCATAAGCGCTGTAAGGACTGGTCCGAGTTCTCGAGCGAGCGCGATGCCAACGATGTTCCCGACGTAGTTTTTCGCCCCAAATCTTTCCATGGCGAATGCGGTCTGTAGTCCAAGGACCATCCCGGTAAAGATCGCCGTGAGTAGCACGATCGGCAAGGACATGGTGCCAATTCGAACGATCTGGGAAGAAAGCTCGCGGATCTCGACTCCATTTCGAAAGAAATCTCGAACGACCTCGGTGGCAAGGAAGAAATATGCCCCTATATCCTTGAGGTAGCTGTTCATCCCACTGCCTCTTTGTCCGAGTCGGAAAGGTTCTTCTCAATAGGGAGGCTACTCCATGGCGGTAGTGTGAGCAGTTCTGAATACAGGAGTTGTTCTGTTGATTTTAAATGGAGCCAATCTGATTCACGAGCAGTCCAAAACGCCTGTTCCGTGAGGCACGAATCGACAAGCCGAGAAAACACAAGACTGCTAACTCGTTGTCCTTCAAGAGAAGCAGTAACTTGAGCTATCGAAATTTCCCTTGGTACAAAGCTTGGCCGCGACACCTTGAGCACCTGTACATCTTCAAATCCACTGAAGAGTTGTCTAATCAGGGCAAATCCCTTCTGTTGTCCGGGGTCGATTTCGCATGTTTCCATACCGATAGAGTGAATAGTCTGAGGGCCATGAGAGGATTGAAACTCTTTACGAAGGATTTCAATTTCGCCATCGGAAGACCATTTCCATCTATCAGAACTACTCAAATGGCTGGAGAGGGCCAATGCTTCAAGCTCGTTGTCTTCCATCCTTGCTTTGGAATAGTGCTGCACCGTGACGGTCTTGGAGCATCCGCATAAGATTGAAATCGCCCATATGGTCGCAAAGATATAAACGACGGGGGATGAAACCTCTTTCGGTGCAGCGGAGCTGCATTTCGACCATGGTCGAGCTAGCGGTAGCCAAATGAAGTGCGGAATGTGGCTCATAGACCTATTTCTGGGATGCTCTCAGCGTAATATACTTAGGACCAATATGATTGACTTGCATAAGGTTTCCAAAATTTATCCCCCTCAGCAAGTCGCTCTCAGTGGGGTGAACCTTTCCATTTCAGAAGGTGAATTTGTCTGTATTGCTGGAGCGAGCGGAGCCGGGAAGAGCACCCTTCTAAGAGTGCTCTTTGGTTCAGAAGTTCCCTCGGAAGGGGATAGTATCGTTGTGGGACGGAATATGAGTTCCCTTACCCAGAGGAATCTTCCCGGTTTTAGACGGGATGTTGGCTTTATCTTCCAGGACTACAAACTCCTATCGGATCGTACTGTCCTTCAAAATGTAACCTTTCCACTTGAGGTTCAGGGATACTCGAAGGCGGTTCGTTCTTCTTTGGGGCTCAAACTGCTCGAGACTGTAGGACTTGAGGGGGTAGCTAGCCGTCGACCGGTTACTCTATCCGGAGGAGAGCAACAGCGGGTAGCTGTCCTTCGAGCGCTCATTCATCGCCCGAAGCTTATTTTGGCAGATGAGCCAACGGGAAATCTCGATCCAAAAATGACGGAGACAGTTTTTGATCTTTTACTCGCGGCAAATCGCAGTGGGGTTACAGTCGTGGTTGCCAGTCATGACCTCGCTCTTGTGGAGCGACTTGGATTGAGAACTATCGTACTCGATCGAGGAAAGATCATCGGGGATTTTGCGAAAAATTCGGGGAGGTCGACATGATCTCCGCACAAAAAATTGCTGCTACAGCTGGTGATTCAAAGACACAGGTAGTGCCAGTTTCTGGGGGAAAGCTCGATCTCCTTAGCCTTTGGGTGGAGCTTCGAGATGCTCAAACCCTTGATTCGGTGGGGTACCTTCAGCTGCATTGCCAATATGTGTGGAGCGCTATTCGCTCCAATCCTTTCGGGACCTTTGCTACCGTGCTTCTCATTGCCTTGGCAGTGTTTCTTTCAGGAACAGTTCTCGTTATTGGAAAGCCAACTTCAGCGTTATTGTTCGCAGAGTCAGCGAGACTACCGATTAAGGTCCTCTTTGAGCCTGAGGGTAAAGAAGA
>JAGRAT010000246.1 GCA_020434495.1 Bdellovibrionales bacterium
CGCCAGGAGAAAGGACTCAACACAAACGTATCGGTAGAGTGCGAAGGGTTCTTGTTTAAGGGACAGAACGCCGAAAGAAACTACACCGGACATGATGGATTTGAGCTGGTGTCAAAAGGCGGATACTACAGCTCACTTTCGACAGACACTCTCAGGCTCTTTATCGATCGATTTGCGGAAGCACAGAGAGCACTTGCATTCGAAAATGAGAAGGATCACCCAGAAGTTGCTCCGTCACAGTTTGAGCTCAACTACAAGTACTGTGATGCGCTCCTTGCGGCGGACCAAGTACAACTCTACAAGCTTATGGCGAGACAGATTGCAGCCCGTATGGACTGCACCGCATGCTTCCTGCCGAAGCCAATTGCCGGCATTAACGGAAACGGAATGCATACGAATATGTCCATCTCGAAAGACGGAACAAACCTTTTCTACGACGCAAGCGGTGAAGAAGGGCTGTCACAGATGGCGTGGGATTTCGTCGATCGGTTGCTTTATAGCGCTAACGACATCTGTCTCACACTAAATCCTAGCGTTAACGCATACAGACGACTCGATCCGAACTTTGAAGCACCAAATCAGATCAAGTCATCTGCTGTAGATAGAACGTCAATGGTAAGGATACCTCTTGCGAATCACAAATCGGCGCGAATTGAAGTTCGAACTGTGGCGCCAGATGCAAATCCCTACCTCGCCCTCTACACCCTCTTTAAGACCGGGCTTACTGGTCCAGTAAACCAAGAGGAAGTACAGGAAAACCGACGTTCTCGAACTCGGTTCTTACCAGGTAACGTTTACGATGCAATTCGTCACTTCAAAGCGAGCAACTTCGTCAGTGAACTTCTCGGGCAAGAAAACAAAGAGAAGTTCGTTGAGCAGAAGCTCGCCTCTGCACATCGGTGCCCGAGAGAACTTGGAAACCTCGTAAAGACCGAGGAGGTTCGCTTCCACCATGAAGTGACCAACCAGTACATCTGGAACCAGTTCTAAAACGACACTGTAGGGGAGCGCGTCTTTTGTTAAACAGCGACGCGCTCCCACTTCCCCCCCCTCTCTAACTTCCTGTTTTTCCGCCTTTTTTGCCTTCTTCTCGATTGTCGTTAAGATTTTTCAACCAATTACCGTTCTGCAACTTACAGGGAAGTTTTTTGTAGAAGTGGGATTAGAAGTTGGAAGCTGTACACTCGCTTGTTCGTTTGCTCGTCAAACTCGGATTGCTCAACAAAGAGCCAAACGAAAGCACTTACTCAGATAAACCGGAGCAACCCATTCGGTTGCTCTCAAAGCTGAACCGCTTTGACGAGAAAGATGCGGTCCAAAAAATAGCGAAACATCTCGACCTTGAGGTGTTTGACCCGAAAAATCCAGAAACAAAGAAGAAACTCCAACTCGAGAAATTTAAGTCGGTACTTGATAGTCAGCTTTGTTGGCAGAAAAAGGTCGTTCCACTTTGGGAGGAAAGGGGAAGGCTGCACGTTGCCATGGCCAATCCGCTCGACTTGGACGCTCTCCAAAGCGTTTGCTTTCCGTTTGAGACGAAGGGCATACAGCTCGTCGCCCTTGAAAAAGATATCGTAAACGTCCTTCGGGATCATCTTCCTCCTTCGAAAATTCAATTTGATACTATTGAGGCGTCTGAAGAGGAGGAAAACGAAAAGATAGAGATCGTTGGGGCGCTCACCAACGAAAGAGAGCCATCCAAAAATCAAACCGAAGCAAAACCAATCATTCGCTTGTGCAACAAGTTCGTTTCAGATGCTCACCAGATGGGCGCAAGCGATATTCACTTGCAGCCAATTGATGGCTCTCTTGAAGTGCGATTTCGAATAGATGGGATCATGCACTCGATCATGGAAGTTCCGGGCAGACTGCAACCAGCTGTGATTTCTCGCTTCAAGCTGCTCGCAGGGATGGACATCGCAGACCATCGCCGCACACAAGACGGTCGCTTCGGTGTGAAAATCGACGGAGAGCCTCTCGATGTACGGGTCTCCTGTGTACCTACTTCATTTGGAGAAAATATCGTCCTCCGATTACTCCGGAACGACGCCTCTGACCTAAGCTTCGGCTCGCTTGGCCTTTCTCCAGCACAGGAAAAAAGCATCAGGTCCGTCATGGCATCTCGGGGGAGAATGTTTCTCGTCACTGGGCCAACAGGCTCAGGGAAAACAACAACCCTCTATACCTGCTTGAATACCTTACGAGACGGGACGATCAATATTGAGACGGTAGAAGACCCGATCGAATATCGCGTACCGGGAGTTCAGCAGATTCAGGTAAACGAGTCTGCTGGGATAACTTTCGCTTCGGCGCTACGCACCATCCTCCGACAAGATCCCGATGTAATCATGATCGGAGAGATTCGAGACGAGGAAACGGCAAAGATAGCCCTCCAAGCAGCTCAAACTGGGCACCTTGTTCTTTCAACGCTTCATACAAACGATGCGCCTTCTTCCATAACCCGACTGATTGATCTTGGAGCTCCTCCATTTATGGTCTCTTCAAGCCTTGCGGGAATTCTTGCACAGCGTTTGGTCCGAACAATCTGTAACAACTGCAAAACGAAACCGGGGGAAGACTACCTCACCGAATTTGCCGAGAAGATTACACGCTACAAACTCGATGTTGAAGAGCTCGTCATCGGAGCTGGATGTGAGGAATGCCACTATACCGGCCATCGCGGAAGAATTGGATTATACAGTTACCTAGAGATCACCGATGAGATCGGAAAGCTCATTCACGAAAGAGCTTCCGCTGACGACATTATTGAATCAGCGCTCGATAACGGATTTGCCACCCTTGAGGAGAGCGCGCTTGCACTAATAAAAGGCGGGAAGACTTCGTTCTACGAAGTAGAGCCGTATCTCGGATTTGCCTCGGACAGAAAAGGGAATCCCCATCAACTTGCGAGCATTCCGAAGAAAGTTTCAGAACTTCCTGACGAGGAGGAAATAGAGCTCGATCCCGACACTACCCTCTCGGAGACAGAGGGAAAGTTCGATTTGACATCGCCCAGTGACGGAATTCAGAGAGATCTTGTTTTGTTAATAGAAGACGACTCGGATATCCGTTCCATCCTCTCTCTGCTGTTACAGAAAGAGATGTACGAGGTCATCGAAGCAGAAAACGGCATCGACGGGCTACAAGAGGTATATCAAAGAAGGCCTGCACTGGTAGTTGCCGACCTGATGATGCCCAAAATGGATGGGAGAGAATTCCTCATAAAGATGAAAAACAACGTAAAAACGAAGGATATTCCCGTTCTCATCCTCACTGCAGCAAATTCCGAAGAGAACGAAATAGAACTCCTCGATCTCGGGGCAAATGATTTCGTAAGGAAGGGTGCCTCTTCAAATGTATTCATCAGCCGTGTGAGAAGGGCGCTGGCAGACCACCAAGAGTAAATATTCTCGGCCTACTTCGAAGAGCTCTTCTTTTTTGAGGTCGTTTTCTTCTTCGTAGTAGTCTTTTTCGTCGATTCGGTTTTCTTCGCTGAAGTCTTCTTGGCGGTTGCCTTCTTTGTCTCGGTCTTCTTCTTTGACGCCTTCTTTTTTCCACCACCTGACGCAATTTTTGCAGCTCGCGCAGCGAGAAGTTCTACTGCCTCTTCCATCGTCAACGCTTCTGGATCCGCTCCCCGAGCAAGTGATGCATTAATCTCACCATCGGTAATATATGGCCCATAACGACCACTCTTTATAGTGAGCTCTTTTTCAGAAACTGGATGCTTTCCGAGAACTCGTAAATTCTTTGGCTGCGCCGCTCGTCCACGTCTTCTCGGTTCTCGAAGGAGAGTGATTGCTTGCTCAACCGTAATCTCTAGCGGAGAGATATCATCAGTTGGGATAGAGCGGGTCTCACTCCCTGCTTTTACATACGGACCATATCGGCCATTGGCCACCATAATCTCTTCATTGTTGTCGGGAAACTTTCCGATTACCTTTGGAAATTCAAGGAGCTTAAGCGCTATTTCAAAGGTGACGCCGTCCGGCTCCATTCCAGGGAGAAGCGAAGCCATCTTTGGTTTTTCGCCTCCCTCTTCCTGATCACCAAGCTGTATATAAGGGCCAAATCGTCCTGATTTCAGATACACCGGAAAGCCTGTTGCGGGATCTGTTCCGAGAGCCTGAGGACCTTTCGCTGCAATTGCGAGTAGCTCAGTTGCATGTGCGATATCCATCTCGTCAGGGGCAAAATCGTCAGGGACACTCGCTCTTGTTTCTCCATCAGTCAGAAACGGACCATATCGTCCGATACGCACTTCAACAGTGGTCCCGGCTTCGTTCTGCCCAATCGGAATGCCGCACACGACTCTTGGATCGATCTCCTCCTCTCCCTTCTCAACAAGAGTCTTAAGACCCGGATGACCGTTCCCAACATAAAAATCGTTTAGGTACTGCTGATTATCTTTTTCTCCCCGTGCAATAGCATCGAGGTCGTCTTCCAAACGAGCAGTAAAAGAATAATCCATGAGTTGGTTGAAGTGCCCTTCCAGCAATCCAGTTACTGCAGTGGCAAGAAATGTTGGAACAAGCGCCGATCCTTTCTTAAAGGCATACGAACGGTTCAGTACTACACCAACAATACTTGCCCACGTACTCGGTCGACCGATGCCGAGCTTTTCAAGTTCGCGGATTAAACTCCCCTCGGTATAGCGGGCTGGAGGCTGAGTCTCATGGCCAAGTGCTTTGAGCTCTTCAACAGAAAGGGTATCTCCCTCTGCCATTGGTGGCAGAATCTTCTCGCGGTCTGCAAGATCAGCTTCCGGATCATCGCTCCCCTCTACATAGGCTCTCAGAAAACCAGGGAACTGAATCGTCTTTCCCGAGGCTCGGAAAGTCGCTTTGCCCAAACCGATCTCGACGGAGACCCGTGTTCCATTGGCATCTTCCATCTGACAAGCGAGCATCCGTTTCCAAATGAGTTCGTAAAGCTTCCCCGCTTCCGGACCAAGCTTCCGCCGAACCTCATCAATCGAGGCAAATTCTTCACCAGCTGGACGAATCGCTTCGTGGGCCTCTTGCGCGTTCTTCACCTTGGTCTGATAGGTTCGTGGCTTCTCTGGTAGATACTCTTTCCCGAAATCTGAACGAATGATTTTTCTGGCTGACTCAATTCCCTCGTTTGCAAGGCTCGTTGAGTCCGTTCTCATATATGTAATGTATCCGTTCTCATACAACGTCTGAGCTACCGACATAGTATGACGAGCAGGAAACCGTAACTTTCGGCTCGCCTCCTGTTGAAGGGTACTCGTTGTAAAAGGTGGATAGGGCTTTTGGGTAAACGGCTTCTCTTCTACGGAGCGAACAATAGCATCCGATTTCAGCAGCGACTGCTCT
>JAGRAT010000247.1 GCA_020434495.1 Bdellovibrionales bacterium
GTATTTGAAGCGCAGTACACGCCGGGTACGGACTCGCAGCTCGTTTCCATCGCAGCAGAGGTTGAACTGCTGGATGCTGATGGACTCTTCTTTCCGGGCTCACTTAAGGATGCGAGTCGGTTTGCTGGAAATTTGTCACGTGAACAAAGAAAACGATTGCCGCTCCTTGGGCTTGGGACTTGGGATAATCCGAGGGAGCTTCGAAAGTCTCAGTCGATCTTAAATGGTGCGATGTTTGTAAGTCCGTTCGATGTGAATAGCGAGCGCGATGTTGTGAAGCGATTTTTGGAAGCGTATTCAAGGAAGTTCGGGTCTGAGCCGGATTTTCTTGCTGCTCAAGGTTTTGATGCGGCAACACTCGCTATTGCCGCTCGGCGACAGGCCCTTGCGATGTCAGTTCCATATGAAGAAGCTCTCAGGAACATTGATATCTACGACGGATTAACTGGAACTATTACTGTTAGTCCTTCCGGGGAGATAGAGCGGAATTTCGAAGTGTTGGAGTTGGCCTCGGGGAAGCGGGAAAGAGTAGAAATTCCTAAACAAATTGAGGCGGTTACCCCATCTTATATTATGCGCGGGGATGATCTTGTCGATAATACCCGTGACTCAAATGCCCGGGAGCCATACTGATAAGGGTATCTCGTGGTATAATTATAACTGGTTGAGAAAGCTATATGAGTTCAAAAAAACGATCCTCCTCGCCGCATTCGAGTGAGGGCACAGACCAACCGCCTTCGGATTCTTTCTTCCAGACTCCTACTGGAGAAGAGGTCTCACATCACCTACCACTTCTTGCTACCTCTGATATCGTTCCCTTTCCAGCAGTGGTCATGTCCCTTCTCGTAAGAAGTGGGGAAGGAGCGAACGCGGTTGAAATTGCAATGAACTCAACTGACGAATATCTCACTCTTGCCACATTTGCAGATAGCGACGGAGAGGGCGAACCAAGTGCAGAGAATATTAATCAGGTCGGGGTGCTCGGGAAGATCTTACGAACGGTATCAATGCCTGACCGGACATTGAAAGTGCTCGTTCAGGGAGTCATGCGAGTTCAGATTTCCGATGTCAAAGAGGTAAAAGATTGTCTGACCTCTACTGTTGAGCCCGTTGAGTCTCCCAAGCATATCGAGCTGAATGCCGAACACGAAGGGCTCCTCAATCGAATTCAAGAGAATCTTCGGGTGCTGGTAGATAATGAGTTCTTTCCGGAAGAGATGCTCGTCATTCTTGAGAATGTTGATGGGCCAGGAGAACTCACTGATGTCATTGCAGCTCACCACCAACTGGAGCTTTCAGAGGGGCAGCCTTTTCTGAACGAGCTCGATCCGCTTGCCCGTCTCTATCTTGTTGATGAACTGCTGACCCAAAGCTTGAATCGCTACCTGCTAAACGAGCGCCTTCGAAGTCAGGCAGAAGAGCGAATGTCTTCAGAGCAGCGAGAGTATCTTCTACGATCGCAGCTGCGAATGATTCAGCAGGAATTAGGTGATAACCTAGATGAAGATTATGAGGGTCTGGAGGAGCTTCGAGAGCTTTTAGAAAATACAAAGCTTCCACCAAAGGTAAGAAAAGAAGCGGATACCCAGTTCTCTCGTCTTGAACGAATGCCGTCCGAATCAAGTGAATATGCATTGCTCCGCACCTATCTTGAATGGTTGACCGATCTCCCCTGGGGAAAGCGCTCGAGAGAGCGACTTGATTTAAAGCGCGCCAATACCATCCTTTCACGAGAGCACTACGGTCTTGATAGTGTTAAGGAGCGAATTATCGAATACCTCAGTGTCCGGAAGCTCCGCCGTGATCCTGAGGGACCGATCCTCTGTTTTGTGGGGCCTCCAGGAGTAGGGAAGACTTCGCTTGGGAGATCCATAGCGAATGCGACCAATAGAGAGTTCGTGAGAATCTCCATCGGTGGAGTGAGAGATGAAGCCGAGATTCGCGGCCATAGGCGGACCTACGTAGGGGCGCTCCCTGGGAGAATCATACAAGGCCTAAAACAAGCTGGGACGAAGAATCCAGTTTTTGTTCTTGATGAACTTGATAAGGTGGGGTCGGATTTTCGAGGGGATCCATCCTCTGCCCTTCTCGAAGTTCTCGATCCGCAACAGAACAACGAATTCGTTGACCACTACCTCAATGTCCCTTTCGATCTTTCGCAGGTCATGTTTATCGCGACGGCCAATACTGTAGATACCATTCCGAGTGCTCTACTGGATCGTTTGGAGGTTATCAATATCTCTGGTTATACCCATGAAGAGAAACTCCACATTGCCGAGCGATATCTGGTGCCACGCCAACTTGATCGGAACGGACTTGGGAAGTTTTCAATCTCATTCGATAAGTCAGCGATTGCGTACGTTGTTGATCGGTATACGAGAGAGGCCGGAGTGCGAAATCTCGAGAGGGAAATTGGTACTCTTTGCCGCAAGATTGCTCGTGGTTATGCCGAAGGGAAACAACGAAAACGCAAAGTGACGACCGAGTATGTTCGAGAATCGCTTGGACCGACGCAGTTTGACCCCGAAGCGAATGATGAAGAGAGCGTTATTGGATTAGTGCGCGGATTGGCATGGACCACTGCCGGGGGAGAGCTGCTTCCGATAGAGGCTTCTGTAGCGGATGGCCACGGCCATCTCAGTCTTACCGGACGGCTCGGAGAAGTGATGCAGGAGTCTGGAAAAGCTGCTCTCTTTTATGCGCGAGCCAATGCTGAGCGGCTTGGGCTCGATCCGAAGTTCAATGATAAGTGTGATATTCATATCCATGTGCCAGATGGAGCCACACCGAAAGATGGTCCGAGTGCTGGTATTGCTCTGGTCACAGCCTTGGTGTCCGCTCTTTCAAACCGACGAGTTGCAAAAGATGTTGCGATGACCGGTGAGATTACCTTGCGTGGGAATGTGCGCCAGATCGGTGGGCTGAAAGAGAAGGCGCTTGCAGCGCTTCGATATGGAATCTCGAGGGTGATAATCCCGTATGAGAATATTAAGGACTTGGAAGAGATTCCGGCAGCTCAACGGAAAAAGCTAAAATTTATTCCGGTAAAGCACGTACAAGAGGTGCTCGATATCGCGCTTCTTGATGGACCGGCGACGAAATCTTTCTCGAAAACGAAAACAAAGAAAGCCCAGTCGAAGCGACGACGACCAGTTGTGACTCCGAACGAAACAAAACGATAGAGAACTGCACATGTTTTCTACCAATAATGCTATTTGGATGTTTTTTCTTATCCTTTTAGTGCTTGTCGTTCCGGCGAGATCTTCTGCTGGAGAGCTTTGTGTTTATGTCAATGAACAGGGTGTTCGTCGCGAAGTGAAATCGCTGCGGCAGGTGCCTCCGCGTTTGCGATCAACCGCGCAGTGTTTAACGGCTCAGCCTACTACTGTTTCTGGCAGTAATGGGGTTTCAATGGCGAGTCCCAAAGAACTCACCTTAGAAGGGAGTCTTCGAAAGACCACCATTAACAGTGCCCTTGGACCAATCCATCTGCGGTGGCCACGTACAGCGGAGGAAAAGCTTGGAAAAGATCCGATGCGAGCCACTGCTGATGCTGCACGGATGGTCAGTAAAGCTCTCAAGCAGAAATCATTTCCACCGGAGATACGAAGGCTCAATCTGGAGTGGGATGTTGTCTTCATGGATGAAAAAGTCCCCCTAGGCGATGTGCCGATGTATCTGATAACGAACCTTCATCCGGCGTGGATGACCCCACCAGCGAATATCTATATTGTTGTTGAACGGATTGCCTCCATTTGTGGAGGAGATCCAGCAGTGTGTAGCAAAGTCGCTGATGCGAAGATGGCAGAGGTCCTCGCGCACGAAATGGGGCATGCTATTGAGGCGCAGATACTTGGACAGGTTTCGTTTGCTGGAGAACGGTGGCGAGCAGAAGGATTTGCTACCTTCTTTGAACGGATTGCATGCGATTACTCAACGGTTATTCCGAGTGGCGCTGTGCGACGTGAACATCAAGGACTTGCACAACAGAGTTTTCAGGCCTCTCCGGAGCAATTTACTTTTGATGGAAGTGGACAAGCATACGCGAGGGCTTCCATGTACTTGGAAGCGGTTGCCGATGAGCGGGGAATTAAAGGACTGATGCGGGTCTATGATCGACTAAAAGGTGGAGAAGGAAGCGTCCTGCAGGCTATTTCAGATGAAACTGGTTGGTCTCAGAAACAGTTAGAAGGGAAGGCGAGGGCTCTCGCTGTAATGCCATAGCACTCTCGCAAAAAAACTCATGGACTTGAGGGTGTTTTGAGATAGCCTTTGGTGTTGTCGTGCTAGTGAAGGAGGCAAGGAGTAGCGAGAGGCTGTTCCCCTTGGTTGGCATCGGAGGTCTTTATGGCAATTGCAACAGGTAACAATTCGTTACGTCTTCATGAGTTCTTACAAGATCTCGATGCTTACGGCGAAGCAATCCCCGTTGCTTACCTGGAGCAACAACTTCGCCGGTTGGTTATCTCTCGTGAAGAGATTACCCCCTATCTCTCCTTCGGAAAGGAGACCTACAAGAGGAATCTGTTACATGACGGAGGACACTTTCAGGCCTTGCTCCTCTGCTGGCGTAGCGGACATCGTTCGCCTATTCATGATCATCGAGGTTCCGCTTGCGGGGTGCGGGTGTTAGAGGGGGTAGCTACCGAAACCGTCTTTGACTACGCCAAGAACGGGATGATCTTTGCTTCACACTCCAAGGAGCTTCGAACGGGCGAGGTTTGCGCGTCTGTCGATTCGGATATCCATCAGGTCTCAAATCTTCAGGAGCAAGGTCGCGATCTCATTACCCTTCATGTGTACTCCCCAGCGTTGCTGGTCATGGGGCAGTACTCTCTCATCGATGGTAAAGTTATCGACTTTGAAGATCCCATCCAATCCCCGTACCTCTTCTGTGATGGTGGAGGGATTTGAAATGGTTGAGTTTTTAATTTTTGTATGATTGAAGCCTGACTCCACAGTGGAGACGTGCTTAACTTTCGGGGTGTGAAACTGTTGGAGAAATCGATGCCACATCTCTATCGATCGGTCTGCTATGCTTTAATACTCGTGGCGCTCAGTGTCGTCCTTCCTGCGCAGTCTGTTTTTTCTCAAGATGATGAATTTCAAGAGGGAAAGCTTCCGAGTGGGGAAGAGGTCGTCTACGACGATGATCCAGATGGCAAGAAGTTCTATTACGATCGAAAGGAGTACAAGCCTGCCGATACCCTTGGACGTTATCGAGCCGAATTCGGAAGCCCGGTAATTGAGGAAGAGTTTAAGGAACGGATGGGTCTTGAGGGAGATTCGTCATCTTCCTCCGCTCTCACATCGGATG